>JAEWJB010000023.1 GCA_023386795.1 Pseudomonadota bacterium | reverse complement strand
CGGCCGGGGGGGGGGGGCGCCGCCCCGCTGCGCTGGATGGCCAACCAGCCGGAGTCAGCCAGTAGGCTTTCCGCGCGGCCTGCCAGCTCCGAGCGCTTGAGCTTTGCCAGCGCCGGGTCTGCGTGGCCCTGCTCGGCCAGCACTTGCGGCTGTCCATAAAATTTGGCGCTTGCGTACGGCGGATCAACCACATAGCAGAGCCCCGTCCGTAATTTCAGAGCGCTTAAGTCATTGATTGGACGGCTGAGTAGCCCTGACTTCTAAGCCGGCGGTTACAGGTTCGAGTCCTGTCGGGCGCGCCATAAGTTCATCGTCTTGGCTCAGTTCGCTGAGAAGCGCGCTCGTTGTGCCTTGCCGGTCACGAGGCGGTCATTGACCTGCGGCCTACTGGCACGTACAGGGGCAAGGAGGCAGGTGCGATGAGCCAGGCTGTGTTTCCCCATGCCGTGGAGAGCCGAATGCTGCTCGCCGCGAATTTCCGCAAGTACGGAAGCGGTCCGGATTTCTGGAATGCCTACCAGCGGCTGCTGGATGCTGCGGTCGTCGGCCGGGAGGCGAAGGCGCAGGCGGCCAACGAACTGGCGCTGCTCGCCCAGGAATTGGGCATTCTCAAGGCCGCCCAACTGCTCTAGGGCAGGGGATGCGCGCGGCTCCCCGATTCAGGACGCTTGCATTCCTGCCTCATGTCCTGAAAAATATCGAACTCGCTCCGGTGCCGGTAGTTGTTGCGGCGCGGGGACGGTTTCAGTGGTGGCTGTAGCTCAGTTGGTTAGAGTACTGGATTGTGATTCCAGTGGTCGGGGGTTCGAATCCCCTCAGCCACCCCACTGATTCAAACCTGCTGCTTCGCAGGGTGTTGCATCGAAGCAAAAGCGCATATAGAATGCGCAGCTCAGTTTCAGGGCCGTTAGCTCAGTTGGTAGAGCAGTTGACTCTTAATCAATAGGTCCAAGGTTCGAATCCTTGACGGCCCACCAAAAAAGAAAGGCATCCGCTCCGGCGGGTGCCTTTTTCTTTGCCCGTTGCCCTGCAACAATGGCCGGCCCCGCCGCGCTGGGACGGGGGCTGCGAAGCGAAAGTGGCGGAATTGGTAGACGCACCAGATTTAGGTTCTGACGCCGTGAGGCGTGGGGGTTCGAGTCCCCCCTTTCGCACCATCTGCGGGCCGCGCGGCGGCCGCTGGCAGCGGCCGCCGGAATCGGCGAAACTAGCCGGCTCAGGCGCTGTGCGCCTTCCTCAACCCGCTCAATCATTTCGTGCCGACCGGGGCTGGTCGGTGGCAGGAGTCAACATGCAAGCTTCGATCGAATCCACCGGCAACCTGGAACGCCGCCTGACCTTCACCCTGCCGGAGGAGCGCCTGGAGTCCCACATCGGTGGTCGCCTGAGCGAGATCGCGCGCACCGCGCGCATCAAGGGCTTCCGTCCGGGCAAGGTGCCGGCCAAGGTGATCGAGCAGCGCTTCGGCCCGCAGGTCCGCGCCGAGGCGATGGATGGCCTGCTGCGGGAGACCTTCGAGTCGGCGATCCGCGAGCATTCCCTGCGCCTGGCCGGCAACCCGCGCATCGACAAGGCCGGCGAGGGCGAGTTCGACTTCGTCGCCACCTTCGAGGTCGTGCCGGACTTCGGCGACATCGACGTCGCCAAGCTCAATGTCATCCGCCATACCGCGGACGTGACCGACGCCGACATCGACCAGATGATCGAAAACCTGCGCGTGCAGCGCCGTACCTGGCAGCCGGTCGAGCGCGGCGCCAAGGAAGGCGACCTGGTCGCGCTGGAAACCTGGTCCCAGGCCGGCGACGAGCGCCTGCCGGCCGAGGGCGTGGAGCGTGGCTCCTCGATCCTGGGCTCGGGCGTGATGTTCGACCAGATCGAAAAGGGCCTGGAAGGCCTGGCCAAGGGCGAGGAGAAGACCTTGTCGGTCGATTTCCCGGCCGACTGGCGCGTGCCGCAGCTGGCCGGCAAGTCCGTCCAGGTCCACCTGAAGGCCGTCGAGGTCTCCGAGCCGGTGCTGCCGGAGGTCAACAAGGAGTTCATCAAGAGCTTTGGCGTGAAGAATGGCGAGGTCGAGCAGTTCCGCGCCGACATCCGTTCCAACCTGGAGCGCGAGCTCAAGGGCGCGCTGATGAACCGCCTGCGTCGCGAGGTGGGTGAGCAGCTGATCGCCGCCTATGCCCATGTCGAGCTGCCGCCGCGCCTGGTGGAGAACGAGGCCCGCAGCATGCTGATGCAGCAGGTCGAGCAGATGCGCCGGGCCGGGCGCGACCCGGGCCAGCCGCCGGCCGATGCCCACCAGGGCTTCATGGACGCCGCTTCCAAGCGCGTGCTGGTCGGCCTGCTGGTCGGCGAGGTCGCCCGCACCAACCAGCTGCGCCTGGACCCCAAGCGCGTGAACGAGACCCTGCGCCTGATCGCCTCCACCTACGAGGAGCCGGAGCAGGTCATTGAGATGTACCGAAACGACCCCCAGTTGATGGGCAGCCTCCAGAACCGCGTGATGGAAGAGCAGGTGATCGACTGGATCGCAGAGCGCGCCCAGCACACCGAGCAGGCCCTGTCGTTCCAGGATGCGATCCGCAATTGACCCGGGTGCCGGCGCAGGTCGGTGCCACAACAGGAAGACCGATGAGCATTGAGACCAAAGCCCTGAACCTGGTGCCGATGGTGGTCGAACAGACCAGCCGCGGCGAGCGCGCCTACGACATCTATTCGCGCCTGTTGAAAGAGCGGCTGATCTTCCTGGTCGGCCCGATCGACGACCACGTCGCCAACGTGGTCATCGCCCAGCTGCTGTTCCTGGAAGCGGAGAACCCGGAAAAGGACATCAGCATCTACATCAACTCGCCCGGCGGCGTGGTCACCGCCGGCATGGCGATCTACGACACCATGCAGTACATCAAGCCGGACGTGAGCACCATCTGCGTCGGCCAGGCGGCCTCCATGGGCGCCCTGCTGCTGGCGGCCGGCGCGGCCGGCAAGCGCTATGCGCTGCCGAACTCGCGCGTGATGATCCACCAGCCGCTGGGTGGCTTCCAGGGCCAGGCCACGGATATCGACATCCATGCCCGCGAAATCCTGACCCTGCGTTCGCGCCTGAACGAGGTGCTGGCCAAGCACACCGGCCAGTCGCTGGAGACCATCGCGCGCGATACCGAGCGTGACAACTTCAAGAGCGCGGTGGACGCGCAGGCCTATGGCCTGGTCGACCAGGTCCTGGAGCGTCGCCCGGATGAGTCGATCCAGGCTGGCTGATCCTTGCGTTTGATCGCCAAGGCACGGAAATCCAAGGCAAAACCTGCGGGGTCGGGGTGGACTTTCGTCCCCCCGACCCTGTGCTATTCTCGAATCGAACCCCCGGTCACCGGGTGGGGCAACTGGGTAACAGAAGCATGAGCGAAGACCGCCAAGGTCGTGCCGGTTCCGGCGACAGCACCAAGATTCTCTACTGCTCGTTCTGCGGCAAGAGTCAGCATGAGGTCCGCAAGCTGATCGCGGGCCCGAGCGTGTTCATCTGCGACGAGTGCGTGGAGCTCTGCAACGACATCATCCGCGAGGAGCTGGAGGAGAAGGCGCAGTCGGCGCGTTCCAGCCTGCCCAAGCCGCGCGAGATCCTCGAGGTGCTCGACCAGTACGTGATTGGCCAGAACCGCGCCAAGCGCACCCTGGCCGTGGCCGTGTACAACCATTACAAGCGCATCGAGAGCCGGCAGAAGAACGACGACGTCGAACTGGCGAAGTCCAACATCCTGCTGGTCGGCCCGACCGGTTCGGGCAAGACGCTGCTGGCCGAAACGCTGGCGCGCCTGCTCAACGTGCCGTTCACCATCGCCGACGCCACCACGCTGACCGAAGCCGGTTACGTGGGCGAGGATGTGGAGAACATCATCCAGAAGCTGCTGCAGAAGTGCGACTACGACGTCGACAAGGCGCAGCAGGGCATCGTCTACATCGACGAAATCGACAAGATCTCGCGCAAGAGCGAGAACCCGTCGATCACTCGCGACGTGTCCGGCGAAGGCGTGCAGCAGGCCCTGCTGAAGCTGATCGAAGGCACCGTGGCCAGCGTGCCGCCGCAGGGCGGGCGCAAGCATCCCCAGCAGGAATTCCTGCAGGTCGACACCAAGAACATCCTGTTCATCTGCGGCGGCGCGTTCGCCGGCCTGGACAAGGTGATCCAGCAGCGTTCGACCGAGGCCGGTGGCATCGGTTTCGGCGCGAAGGTGAAGAGCAGCACGCGCAAGACCGAGGTCGGCAAGGTGCTGGCCGAGGTGGAGCCGGAAGACCTGATCAAGTTCGGCCTGATCCCCGAGTTCGTCGGCCGCCTGCCGGTGGTCGCCACGCTGGAGGAACTGGACGAGCCGGCACTGATCAAGATCCTCACCGAGCCCAAGAACGCCATCACCAAGCAGTTCAAGAAGCTGTTCGAGATGGAAAACGTGGAGCTGGAGTTCCGCCCGGACGCCCTGTCGGCGATCGCCAAGAAGGCGCTCAAGCGCAAGACCGGCGCACGCGGCCTGCGCACCATCGTCGAATCGGTGCTGCTGGACACGATGTACGAGCTGCCTTCGCAGGAAAACGTCAGCAAGGTGGTGGTGGACGAATCGGTGATCGAGCACAAGTCCGAGCCGTACCTGATCTACCAGAATCCCCCGGCGCCCGCCAAGGCCGCCTCCGGCGACTGACGCCCGCCCGGACCCTTGGCCAACTGTTTGAAGGCAAAGGGTTTCCGCGAATCTACTTGCAAGGTTCCACCAATGGCCCCATAACGGGGCCATTGGCTTTTTTGCCCCCCGAAAAACCGCATTCCCCGTGGAGCCCCCAATGGCCCAGCCTGCTTCCGAAGTCCTGGATCTGCCCGTCCTGCCGCTGCGCGACGTGGTGGTGTTTCCCCACATGGTCATCCCGCTGTTCGTCGGCCGCGACAAATCCATGCGCGCGCTCGAACAGGCAATGGAGGCCGACAAGCGCATCCTGCTGGTCGCGCAGAAATCGGCCGAGACCGACGACCCCGGTGCCAGCGACCTGTACCCGGTCGGCACCCTCGCGCAGGTGCTGCAGCTGCTGAAGCTGCCCGATGGCACGATCAAGGTGCTGGTCGAAGGCCTGTCGCGCGTCACGGTCGATCGCGTCGAAGAGCGCGACGGTGCCCTGCAAGGGCGCGGCGTGGAAATCGATTCGGTCGAAGGGCGTGAATCGCGCGAGATCGAGGCCATCGCCCGCTCGCTGATGTCACTGTTCGAGCAGTACGTCAAGACCAACCGTAAGCTGCCGCCGGAGCTGCTGCAGACGCTGGCCGGCATCGAAGAGCCCGGTCGCCTGGCCGATACCATCGCCGCGCATATCGGCGTGCGCCTGGCGGACAAGCAGCGCCTGCTGGAAACCAGCGAGATCGGCGAACGATTGGAGATGCTGGTCGGGCTGGTGGATGGCGAAATCGACGTCCAGCAGCTGGAGAAGCGCATCCGCGGCCGCGTGAAGTCGCAGATGGAGAAGAGCCAGCGCGAGTACTACCTCAATGAACAGATGAAGGCCATCCAGAAAGAACTGGGTGACCTGGACGACGCCCCCGGCGAGCTGGAGGAACTGGCCCGCAAGGTGGCGGAGGCCGGCATGCCCAAGGCGGTGGAAGCCAAGGCCAAGGCCGAACTCAACAAGCTCAAGCAGATGTCGCCGATGTCCGCCGAGGCGGCGGTGGTGCGCAACTATCTCGACTGGCTGCTAGGCGTGCCGTGGAAGAAGCGCACCAAGGTGCGCAAGGACCTGAAGGTGGCGCAGGACACGCTCGATGCCGACCACTACGGCCTGGACAAGGTGAAGGATCGCATCCTCGAATATCTCGCCGTGCAGTCGCGCGTGAAGCAGATGAAGGGGCCGATCCTGTGCCTGGTGGGTCCGCCCGGCGTGGGCAAGACCTCGCTTGGCCAGTCGATCGCCAAGGCCACGAACCGCAAGTTCGTGCGCATGAGCCTGGGCGGCGTGCGCGACGAGGCCGAGATCCGCGGCCACCGCCGGACCTATGTCGGGTCCATGCCGGGCCGCATCGTGCAGAACCTCAACAAGGTGGGCAGCAAGAATCCGCTATTCGTGCTCGACGAGATCGACAAGATGTCGATGGACTTCCGCGGCGATCCCTCGTCCGCGTTGCTGGAAGTGCTCGACCCGGAGCAGAACAACGCGTTCAACGACCACTACCTGGAAGTGGACCTGGACCTGTCGGAAGTGATGTTCGTGGCGACCTCCAACTCGCTCAACATCCCCGGCCCGCTGCTGGACCGCATGGAGGTCATCCGCATCCCGGGCTATACCGAGGACGAGAAGCTCAACATCGCCACGCGCTACCTGGTGCCGAAGCAGATCAAGGCCAACGGCCTGGCGACGGAGGAACTGGCGATCGAGGAAGACGCGATTCGCGACATCGTGCGCTACTACACGCGCGAATCGGGCGTGCGCAACCTCGAGCGCGAGATCGCCAAGATCTGCCGCAAGGTGGTGAAGGAAATCGCGCTGGCCGGTCCGCAGCCGGTGGCCAAGAAGGCGGCTTCCAAGAAAGCGGCCGCGCGCAAGCCGAAGGCGCTGGTCATCGTGTCCTCGAAGAATCTGGACAAGTACCTGGGCGTGCGTCGTTTCGACTTCGGCCGTGCCGAGGAAGAGAACGAGATCGGCCTGGTGACCGGCCTGGCCTGGACGGAGGTCGGCGGCGACCTGCTGCAGATCGAATCCACGCTGGTGCCGGGCAAGGGCCAGTTGATCCTGACCGGCCAGCTCGGCAACGTCATGAAGGAATCGGCCTCGGCGGCCTTGTCGGTGGTGCGCGCGCGCGCCGAGGCACTGGGCATCGATGTCGACTTCCTGCAGAAGCACGACGTGCACGTGCACGTGCCCGATGGCGCCACGCCGAAGGACGGCCCGAGCGCCGGTGCGGCGATGGTGACGTCGCTGGTGTCGATGCTGACCAAGGTGCCGGTGCGCGCGGATGTGGCGATGACCGGCGAGATCACCTTGCGCGGACGCGTCTCGGCGATTGGCGGGTTGAAGGAGAAGTTGCTGGCCGCGCTGCGCGGTGGCGTCCGTACCGTGCTGATTCCCGAAGAGAACCGCAAGGACCTGTCCGATATTCCTGCCAACGTGACCCGCGACCTGGAGATCATTCCGGTGAAGTGGATCGACGAAGTGCTTGACCTGGCATTGGAGACGCCGCTGCGCCCGAAGTCGAAGACCAAGGGCAAGGCGCGCGATGGCGGCCGGGTGGCGGCGGTGCGTGGCAAGACCAAGCCCACCGGCACCGCCCGCGTCAAGCATTGACTCCAAGCGCCCGCGTGCCCCGAAAATGGCTGAAAACCCGCGCCGTTATTGGGTTTTAGGTTGCGTGGGTAGGGGCTCGCTGGTATAAAAGCACGACTCGCGGAGCTGCCTTGAAGGCGTGCTGGGCGATACGAAATGTGGTCGCGGTCGCCTTGGAAGGGACCGCGATTGTCGATTCCGCGGCGAGACCGCAAAAGGAGTTCAACGAATGAATAAAACCGAATTGATCGATGGCGTTGCCGCTGCTGCTGACATCTCCAAGGCTGAAGCGGGTCGTGCCGTCGACGCGGTGGTCAGCGAAATCACCAAGGCCCTGAAGAAGGGTGACTCCGTGACGCTGGTGGGCTTCGGTACGTTCCAGGTCCGCGCCCGTGCCGAGCGCACCGGCCGTAACCCGAAGACCGGCGACACCATCAAGATCGCTGCTTCGAAAAATCCTTCCTTCAAGGCTGGTAAAGCCCTCAAGGATGCCGTAAACTAATCGACTCGCTGGGGTGCTTAGCTCAGCGGTAGAGCGTCTCCCTTACAAGGAGAGGGTCGGGGGTTCGAAACCCTCAGCACCCACCAGGCACCACGGCAAAAGTTTTGATGTGCGGAGCGGTAGTTCAGCTGGTTAGAATGCTGGCCTGTCACGCCGGAGGTCGCGGGTTCGAGTCCCGTCCGCTCCGCCAGTTACATCGAAGCCCCTGAGAGATCGGGGGCTTCGCTTTCTCCGAAGTGATTCGGAGAAAGCACACGGTTTTGAAATGCGGAGCGGTAGTTCAGCTGGTTAGAATGCTGGCCTGTCACGCCGGAGGTCGCGGGTTCGAGTCCCGTCCGCTCCGCCATTCATCCGAGCCCCCTGCGAAAGCAGGGGGCTTTTTTTTGCCAAGACCGAACGCCTGCCCCCGGCTTTTGATCTCCGTTCCGACGCAGAGAGCCATCGGGCCATGCCCGGAAGGGTGCTTCCGGGCATGGCCGCGCGATAGCCCATGCGCACGCTTGCAAGAAGGCAAGCCAAGCCCCCGTTGGGAGCCAGCCCCCGAAGCAGTTACACTGGCCAGCTCGCCCACAGGCCCCTATTCGTCCCAATGCTGCAGAAACTCCGCGACAAGACCTCTGGCTGGATCGTCACCCTCATCATGGGGCTGTTGATGATCCCGTTCCTGTTCGTCATCGACAGCAGCTACCTCGGCGGCATGGGCGCCAACGACGTTGCACGCGTGCAGGCCCCGCCGAAGTGGTGGACCTCCGCCCCCTCCTGGTGGCCGGCCTCGCTGCTGTGGCAGCACCGTGACATCAGCACTGCCCAGTTCCGCGAGCGCTTCGAACAGGTGCGCATGCAGGCCCGCCAGCAGCAGGGCGACAACTTCGACGCCCAGCGCTTCGAATCCACCGAGAACAAACTGGCCGCCCTTGACCAGTTGATCGACGAGGAAGTCGCACGCCTGGCCGCCGAGCGTGCCGGTGTGGTGGTCAGCGACGAAGCCGTGCGCAACACCATCGCCAGCATTCCGGGCTTCCAGACCAACGGCAAGTTCGACCCGTCCCTCTATCGCGAACAGCTCGCGCGTGGCCTGCCGGCCCGCACTCCGGCGCAGTTCGAACAGCTGGTGCGCGACAGCCTGCAGCAGTCGCTGATTCCCTCGGCGATCGCGACTTCCGCGTTTTCCAGCAAGGCTGACTTCGAGCGTGCCATCCGGCTGATGGGCGAAACCCGCGATGTCACCCTCGGCGTGATGCCGCAGCAGGAAATGGACACCGCGCCGGTCAGCGACGCGCAGGCCAAGCAGTGGTACGACGCGCACCCGGCCGATTTCCGCCAGCCGGAGATGGTGAGCATCGAGTTCGTCGAGCTCAACGGCGCCAACCTGCCGGCCGCGCAGGCTGCCGACGAGGCCACGCTGCGCAAGCGCTATGAAGAAGAGAAGACGCGCTTCGTCGACGCCGAACAGCGTCAGGCCTCGCACATCCTGGTCGCGGTACCGGCCAATGCCGATGCCGCCGCGCAGAAGGCCGCCGAAGACAAGGCCAACAAGCTCGCCGCCGAAGCGCGTCAGCCGGGTGCGGATTTCGCCGCGCTGGCCAAGGCCAATTCGGACGACCCGGGTTCCAAGGACGCCGGTGGCGACCTGGGCTGGGTCGAGCGGGGCGTGATGGTCAAGCCGTTCGAGGATGCGGTGTTTGCCGCCAAGCCGGACGAGATCGTCGGCCCGGTGAAGTCCGAGTTCGGCTACCACATCATCGTCGTGCGCGGCACGCGCGGCGGGCAGGGCAAGTCGTTCGAGGAAGTGCGCGACCAGCTCGCCGCCGAGCAGCTCAAGGCCGACGCCGACAAGGCCTATGCCGACCAGAGCGGCAAGCTTGTCGACCTGGTGATGAAGAATCCGACCGAGCTGGCCGGCGCCGCCAAGGAAATGAACCTGCCGGTACAGACGCTCGGCCCGTTCTCGCGCGCCGACGCCAGCGGTATCGCCGCCAACCCGGCGGTGCAGCGCGTGGTGTTCTCCGAGGCCGCCATCCAGGACGGCACTGTCAGCGATCCCATCGAACTGGCGCCCAACCACAGCGTGCTGGTGCGCGTCACCCAGCACAGCGCCGAACAGACCCTGCCGCTGGACAAGGTGCGTGACCGCGTGGTCGCCGCCGTGCGTGCCGACCGCACCAACCAGGCCGCCGCCAAGCAGGCTGACGCGCTGGTCGAGCGCCTGCGCAAGGGCGAAACGCTCGACGCCATCGCGCCGGCCGCGCAGCTGCAGGTCAGCCCGCTGCCGACCCTGCAGCGCGGCATGCCGATGCCCACGGCCGCCGCCAATCGCGTGTTCTTCGCAGCGCCGGTGCCGGCGGAAGGCAAGCCGTCGGTGGGCAAGGTCGAACTGGCGACCGGTCGCTACGCGGTGTTCCTGGTCAACAAGGTCACCCCGGGCGACCTGAGCAAGCTGCCGCCGGGTCAGTTGGAAACCCTGCAGGGCCAGTTCGCCGGCATGCAGGGCGAGGCCGCGCAGCGTGCCTGGCTGGAAGCGGTGCGCAAGCAATTCAAGGTCACCATCCACGAGGCCCAGCTGTAACGCTGGCGCCCTCCCGAAGGAAGAGAAGAGCCCGGCAGATGCCGGGCTTTTCTTTGGCCAGGAACGAAAAAGCCCGGCGTTCGCCGGGCTTTCGATCGCGCATGAAATGCAGGACTCAGCCCACGTCGTCCAGGCCGGTCATGCCGAGGATGTTGTAGCCGGCATCGACGTAGGTGACCTCGCCGGTGACGCCCGCGGCCAGGTCAGAGCAAAGGAACGCGCCGACGTTGCCGACGTCCTCGATGGTGACGGTGCGGCGCAGCGGCGCGTACTGCTCGACGTGGCCCAGGATCTTGCGGAAGCTGCCGATGCCCGAGGCGGCCAGCGTCTTGATCGGGCCGGCAGAGATCGCGTTGACGCGAATGCCTTCGGCACCCAGGTTCAGCGCGAGGTAGCGCACGGTCGCCTCCAGGCTGGCCTTGGCCACGCCCATGACGTTGTAGTTCGGCAGCGCACGTTCGGCGCCCAGGTAGCTCAGCGTCAGCACCGAGCTCTGGTGGCCGGTCAGCAACGGACGCGCGGCCTTGGTCAGCGCGGCGAGCGAGTAGGCCGAGATGTCCTGCGCGATGCGGAACCCTTCGCGGTCCAGCCCGTCGAGGAAGCCACCGGCCAGCGCTTCGCGCGGGGCGAAGGCAATGGCGTGGACGAGGATGTCCAGCCGGTCCCAGCGCTTGCCCAGCTCGTCGAAGCAGGCCTGGATCTGGCTGTCGTCGGCCACGTCCAGCGGCAGCACGATGTCGCTGCCGAACTGCTCGGCCGCCTTCTGCACGCGCGACTTCAGCTTCTCGTTCTGGTAGGTGAAGGCCAGTTCGGCGCCTTCGCGGTGCATGGCCTCGGCGATGCCGCTGGCGATGGAGCGTTCGCTGGCGATGCCGGTGATGAGGGCGCGCTTGCCTTGCAGGAAACCCATTTCGTTACTCACAGTGTTGAGTGATCGACGTAGTGTGCCACGAATGGCCCGATTTCCGTACGGTTAACGGGCCTTTCGGATGGCGTCAGGGCTTGGCGTCGAACGCCAGCACCATGCCGGGTTTCAACACGCTGCCGGCCTTGAGGCCGTTACGCGAGAGCAGCGTGGTGACCGGGATACCGTAGCGCTTGGCGATGGTCCAGGCCGACTCCCCATTGCGCACGGTGTGGGTGCGTGCGCTGGCGTTGGCTTTCCTGGAGGATTTCCGGGCGACGGCGGGCGTGTCTTCCTGCGCCTGGGCCACGGTGGTCGCCACGACCGTGGGCAGCGGCTCGGCGGCGGCGTTGGCCGCCACTTGCGCGTCGACCACCGGCGCCAGCAAGGCGCGCTGCGCGCCATGGGGGTTGCTGGCCAGCGCCGGATTGAGGCGGCCGACCATCGCCGGCTCCAGGTCACGCTGGCGCGCCCACTGCGCCAGCGTGGCGCCGGCGGGCAGGGTGTGTTCGGCGAGGATGGGCACCGGGCGGTCGAGCGAGGCCATCAGGTCATCCTCGGCCTGCGCCTTGTCGAGCACGCAGGCCAGCGCGTGCAGCTTTTCCACATAGGCATAGGTGACCGGCGACAGACCGGGCAACTTGGCCGGCTGCGCGTTCTGTGCGTTCATGCCGGCGCGGCGTAGCGACTGCAGCAAGCGGTACTCGCCAGCGTTGTAGGCCATGATGGTCAAGCGCCAGTCGCCGCCGAACATGCCGTACAGCGTCTTGAGGTAGCGCACCGCCGCGTCGGTGGAATCCACCGCGGACAGGCGGCCGTCGTAGCCCTTGCCCACCGGCACGTGGTGGTTGCGGGCGGTGGTCGCGATGAACTGCCACAGTCCAGCAGGCCCGCTGCCATTGCGCGCGCCGGGGCGGTAGCCGCTTTCGACAAAGGGAATCAGGGCGAACTCTGTCGGCAAGCCGGCCTCGCGCAGTTCATCCACGACATAGCCGAACAATGGCAGGACGTCGTCGTCCTCGTTGGCCATGCGCGAGGGCGCGTGTGAAAAATGCTGCTGCCAACGCGGGCTGGTCTGCGCGGCATCGCAGCCGGCGTCGGCGCGGCCGGCCAGGAAGGTCTGGAAGATGGTGCGGCCGTTCCGCGCGGTGGCCGGCGCGGTGGCGGTTTCCGGCGTGGATGTCGCCGGCGAGGTGACCGTATCCGTCGCAAGAATCGGCGCAGCCTGCGTGGACGTGGACGTAAGCTGCGTGTCGTCGGCGGCCCACCCGGCGAGCGGGCACAGCAAAGCGGCGATCAGCCCGGCCAGCAACAGGCGCTTCATGCGCGGAAACCGTCTTTCCAGCGCCGTAAGCCGGCAAATACCTCGACCTCATCGGCCGGCATTTCGCCCAGATGGGCCGCAACGGCCTGGCGGATGTCCGCCTGGGCCGTACGCAGGAACGGATTGGTGGCCCGCTCGGTGGACAGCGGCGTGGGCAGGGTGGGGCGTGCGGCGTCGCGCATGGCCTGGGCTTCCTGTTGGCGGCGCTGCAGGGCCGCGTTGGCGGGATCGACGTGCAGCGCGAAGGCGGCGTTGCCGAGGGTGTATTCATGGCCGCAGCAGACTTCGGTCTGGGCCGGCAGGGCGGCGAGGCGGCTCAAGGAGCCCAGCATCTGGGCGGGCGTACCTTCGAACATGCGCCCACAGCCCAGGCTGAACAAGGTATCGCCGCAGAACAGCCGGCCTCCCCCTACATAGGCCAGGTGGCTGAGGGTATGGCCCGGCACGCCAAGCACTTCGAAGGTTTCGCCGAGCAGGGCCAGGCGGTCCCCATCCGCCACCCGGTGGGTGGCGCTGTCGATACGCGGATCCTCCGGGGCGTATACGGCCAGGGCTGGCCAGCGGGCCCGTAATTCCGGCACGCCGCCGATATGATCGTGGTGGTGGTGCGTCAGCAGCACCGCCGCGGGCGCCCAGCCTTCGGCTTGCGCGGCGGCCAGCACGGGGTCCGCCTGCCCGGGATCAACCACAATCGCGCGGCCATCCTCGCTGACCAGCGCCCAGATGTAGTTGTCCTCGAATGCGGGCAGGGCGCTCAGTCGCATAGAATTGGGACCATGCCTTTCGTGTCGCTCCCCCGTCAAGCCGGTGTCTCATCCTGGTTTGATATCGGGGCGGGGCGGGCGCTGCTGGACGTCGAGCAGCCCGGCATCCTGAACGGATTGCGCAGCCGGCCGGCCCAACCGTGGCTGTGGATCGGTCCCGGCGCGCCTGCCGCGGCGCGACCGGACCTGCAGGCGCGCGGCATTCGCCTGCACCCCTCCCTGCTGCCGGGCCGGTTCCAGGGCGACCTGGATTGCACGCTGCCGCTGCCCCTGGTGGCCGAGAGCGTCCAATCCATCATCCTGCAGCACGTCCCGTTGGCGGGCCTCGAGCTGCTGCTGGCCGAGTGCGAGCGCATCCTCATGCCGGGCGGGCGGCTATGGGTCTATGCGCTCAACCCGTTCAGCCCGTACCGCCTTCGCTGGCGCAGGCATGGGTTGCAGGCGATGCAGCCGCTGCGCTGGCGCTCGCTGGTACAGGGGGCGGGCCTGCGCTGCCTGGGCCAGGCGGGCTACCTGGGCACTGCCTGGCGCGTGGAGGACGGCCCGATGGCGGAGGCCGCCGGCTCGGCGCCGTGGCGCGCGGTATGCGTGATCGAGGCGGAGAAGCGCGTGGCCGCGCCGGTGGGGCCGGCGCCCACCGGCGTGACCTGGCGCCCGGCCGTCACCCTTTAGATGTATGTCGTGTCCTCTGGGGAACCATGAAGTCGATTGAAATCCACACCGATGGCTCGTGCCTCGGCAATCCCGGCCCCGGTGGCTGGGCGGCGCTGCTGCGCTACAACGGGCGCGAGAAAGCGCTGTCGGGCGGCGAGTCCAACACCACCAACAACCGCATGGAGCTGATGGGGGCGATCATGGCGCTGGAAGCGCTGACCGAGCCCTGCCAGATCATCCTGCACACCGATTCGCAATACGTGCGCCAAGGCATCACCGAATGGATGGCCGGCTGGTTGCGCCGGCAGTGGAAGACGGCCGGCGGCGATCCGGTGAAGAACCGCGAACTCTGGGAGCGCCTCCACCAGGCCACGCTTCGGCACAAGATCGATTGGCGCTGGGTGAAGGGTCACAATGGCGACCCGGACAACGAGCGCGTGGACCAGCTCGCCCGTGCCCAGGCCGTGGCCCAGCGCCATGCCACTCCCACCCTCTGAGGGCCGCATGCGCCAGATCATCCTCGATACCGAAACCACCGGCCTGGAATGGCGGAAGGGCAACCGCATCGTCGAACTCGGTGCGGTCGAGCTGCTGGAGCGGCGTCCCAGCGGCAACAACTTCCACCGCTACCTCAAGCCGGACGTGGATTTCGAGCCCGGCGCGCAGGAAGTCACCGGCCTGACGCTGGAATTCCTGGCCGACAAGCCGCTTTTCGAGGACGTGGTGGATGAATTCCTCGCGTTCATCGATGGCGCCGAGTTGATCATCCACAACGCCCAGTTCGACCTGGGCTTCCTCGACGCGGAGCTGGCGCGGCTGGGCGAGGGCTATGGCCGCATCCTGGACCGCTGCACGGTGGTCGATACGCTGGTGATGGCGCGCGAGCGTTATCCGGGCCAGCGCAATTCGCTCGATGCCCTGTGCAAGCGCCTGGGCGTGGACAACGCGCACCGCCAGCTGCACGGCGCGCTGCTCGATGCGCAGATTCTCGGCGAGGTGTACCTGGCGCTGACCTCCGGCCAGGAGGAGATCGGCTTCGCGCCGCTGGACACCGATGCATCGGCCGGCGCGGGCTTGGCGTTCAGTGCCACGGTGCTGCTGCCGCGTCCGCGCGTGGTCGCCACGGCGTCCGAGCTGGAGGCGCACGAGGCTCGCCTGGCCAAGCTGCGCAAGAAGGCCGGGCGCGCACTGTGGGACGAACCGGAGGAGATCCCGGCGCCGGCGGTGGCGGCCGGCTGAGTCGCCGCGCCGCCGTCAGTGACAGCGCACGAGGATGGCGGTGATGTTGTCCGAGCCGCCGCCATCGAGCGCGGCGGCGATCAGCGAATCCACGCATTCCTGCGCGCTGCATTCCTCGTAGGCGAGGGCATCGGCGATACCGGCGTCGTCAACTTCCTCGGTCAGCCCGTCGCTGCACAGCAGCAGTTGCATGCCCGGGCGCAGTTCGCCGGTCATCGTGGCCACGTTCAAATGCGCCGGGTCGGTGACGCCCAGTGCCTGGGTGACCACGTTGCGATGCGGATGCGCGCGGGCCTGTTCGGTGGTCAGGCTGCCCTGGGCCACCAGCTCCTGTACGTAGCTGTGGTCCTGGCTGAGCTGGGCCAGGCGGCCTTCGCGCCACAGGTAGGCGCGGCTGTCGCCGACCCAGGCCACTTCGAAGCGGTTGCCCTGCACGCGTGCGGCCACCACCGTGGTGCCCATGGGCAGCGTGTCGTTGCGGCGACGCGAGGTGCGGATGATTTCCTCGTCCGCCACGCGGATGGCCTGCTCCAGCGGCGTGCCCGCGCGGATCTCGCGCACGATCGTCTCGCGGGCCAGCGCGCTGGCCAGTTCGCCGCAGGCATGGCCGCCCATTCCGTCGGCGACCAACCACAGGCCCAGTTCGCTGTCGCCGTAGTAGGTGTCTTCGTTCAGTTCGCGGCGCAGACCGGGATGGGTCAGGTGTCCGAATTCGAGCATGGTGCGTCGGCAGAGGTCTTGGCTGCGAAATTGAACGCCATCATCGCGGCCGGCCGGACATCCGGCAACCCGCAGCGTAATGACCCGCAGGTACGCGGCAGCGGGGCAGGTCGCTTGTCCGCGCGCGCAATGCCCCGTATCATGCACGGCCCCGGTTCGCCGGGGACCACCCGGGAAGGTGGCAGAGCGGTTGAATGTACCTGACTCGAAATCAGGCAGGCGTTTATAGCGCCTCGGGGGTTCGAATCCCCCCCTTCCCGCCAGCATCCTACAAAGCCCCCGCAAGGGGGCTTTGTTTTGCCTGCAGCCATGCCCTCCACCTGCGGGGCGCTAGACTGCACTTCTTTCAGCGCAACCGGTAACCGCCATGTCCGAAATCCTCGTGCCTGTCTCCTTCGGTGAACTGCTCGACAAGATCGCCATCCTGCAGATCAAGTCCGAGCGCATGAGCGACGAGGCCAAGCTGCTCAACGTGCGCAACGAGCTCACCGCGCTGGAGAAGACCTGGATGGCCCACCCCGCCGCCGGCCACGACATTGCCCGCCTGCGCGCCGAGCTCAAGGCGGTCAACGAGCGGCTGTGGGTGATCGAGGACGACATCCGCATCAAGGAGAAGGCGCAGGCCTTCGACGAAGAGTTCATCCGCCTGGCCCGCAGCGTGTACTTCGAGAACGACGAGCGCGCGCGGATCAAGAAGGAGATCAACCTGGCGCTGGGTTCCAGCTACGTGGAAGAGAAGTCCTACCAGGACTACCGGGTATAGGTTGCGCCTGCCGCGCAGGCGCAGCTTCAGGACGCATGGTCGGCGCGGTAGCGCTCGAAGGCGGCGATGGCGTCGTCCACCGTGACCAGCGCCATGACGTCGTCGAACTCGATCTTCGTGCCCCAGGCCAGCGCGTCCGCCGGCTTGCCGAGGAATTTGCGCGCGGCATCGTCATAGCGGTCCACGCAGTAGCGGCGGTCCGAGTAAGGGCCGCTGCGGTGCGGATTGCTCGCCGCGTGCAGGCCGAGCACCTTGGTGCCCATCGCGTTGCCGATGTGCATCGGCCCGGAGTCCGGCGTGACCAGCAACTGCGCGCGCGCCAGCAGGGCCGGCAGCTGCTTGAGGGTGTCCTTGCCGACCAGGTCCAGGGCAGGGATCTCCAGCTGGGCCTGGATGGCATCGGCGGTCTGCCGTTCCAGCTCGCTGCGCCCGCCGCACAACACCACCCGCCAGCCCTGGCGGGCGGCGTGGTTGGCCAGCGCGGCGTGGCGGTCGGGGTACCAGTTGCGGCGCACATGGCTCGAACACGGGGAAATCATCAGCACCGGGCGGCCGTCGTCCGGCCACTGTGCCGCCGCCCATTGCCACGCCTCGTCCGGCACCGGCAGGTCCCAGCGCACGGTCTCCTGGCGCAGGCCCAGCGGTTCGCAGAAGCTGCCGATGGCATCGAGGACATGGATGCCGGGACGGTCGGGGATGCGCTCGTTGACGAACAGCCCATGCAGGTCCTTGGAGCGGCTGCGGTCATAGCCCACCCGGCGGCGCGCACGGATGAAGGCCGACAGCACGTTGGCGCGGAAGGCGACCTGCATCTGCAGCAGCGCATCGAAGCGGCCCAGCGGGGCGAGTTCGCGGCCGAGCGCGCGCATGCCGGCCAGGCCGCTGCGCTTGTCGTAGGTATGGAAGGTGACGCCCTGCAGGCCATCGAGCAGCTTGCGCCCGGCCGGATCGATCACCCAGTGCATCGGCGCCTCGGGCCAGGCCTGTTGCAGGGTGCGCACCAGCGGCACCACGTGGGTGACATCGCCCAGGGCCGATAGCCGCAGCAAACACAGGGTAGGGGACGCTGGCGCCATGGTGTTGTTAGACTCGATGGAATGGTTGCCTTCGACGCCACTGAAGCGCTGACGCCGTGCCGCGAGGGCCGCGGATACGGCGCCATTCTGTTCGACCGTCAGCGACTGCGGCAAGCCGATCCTTCCCTGTTCTCGCCCGCGCGCTGGGGTGACAAGGCGCGCCCGGTGGGCGAGGGTGGCCGCGGCGGCGCGTGGTTCGTCGATGCCCCGTTCGGCCACTGCGTGCTGCGCCAATACCTGCGTGGCGGCCTGGCCGCGCAGCTCAGCCGGGACCACTATCTGTGGCAGGGCGCCAACCGCACGCGCAGTTTCGCCGAGTTCCGCCTGATGCGCGCGCTGGTGGCGCGCAAGCTGCCGGTGCCGCGCCCGTTGGCGGCCTTTTACATGCGCGAGGGGCTGCGCTATCGCGCCTCTATCCTGATGGAGCGGCTCGAAGGCGTGCGTTCCTTGGCTGACCGCGCGCTGGTCGCGGCGCATGGCGCGCCCTGGGAGGAAACCGGCCGGCTGGTGGCGCGCTTCCATCGCGCCGGGTTGGACCATGCCGACCTCAACGCGCACAACATCCTGTTCGACGGCAACGGCCACGGTTGGCTGATCGATTTCGACCGCGGCGTGTTGCGCATTCCGGCGACCCGTTGGCGCGAGGCCAACCTGGCGCGCCTGCTGCGCTCGCTGCACAAGCTGCGTGGCGAGCGCAGTCGGGAAGAAGTGGACAAGGACTTCGCCCGCCTGCGCCGGGCCTACGACCTGGCCTGGAACCGGGGGTACTGAGATGGCCTGGTCGCTGCGTTTCCAGGGGGTGGGCAACGCCTCGGCGGTGGAGCTCGGTTCGCCGATGTCCACGATCGAGCGCGACGGCGCGCCGTGGCTGACCATCGACTGCGGCGCCGAAGGCCTGACCGCCTTCCAGGCCGAATACAGCCACCTGCCGCGCGCGATCTTCATCACCCACGTCCACCTGGACCACGTCGCCGGCTTCGAGCGCCTGTTCGTGGACAGCTATTTCTCCGAGCGGCGCGGGCAGACCCGGCTGTACGTACCCGCCACCGTGGTGCCGCTGCTGCACCGCCGGGTGGGCGACTACCCGAACGTGCTGGCCGAGGGCGGGGCGAACTTCTGGGATGCCTTCCAGCTGATCCCGGTGGGCGATGCGTTCTGGCACGACGACGTGCGCCTGGAGGTGTTCCCGGCCCGCCACCACTGGCCGGAGACGGCCTATGGCCTGCGCCTGAAGGGTGCGCTGGCGTGGACGGGCGACACCCGCCCGATTCCCGAAGTGCTGGCCCGGTACGCCAACGAGGCCGAACTCATCGCGCATGACTGTGGCCTTCACGGCAACCCGTCGCATACTGGCGTGGATGACCTGGAGCGGGAATATCCCGCCGCGCTGCGCCAACGCATGATGCTCTACCACTACGCCAGCCATGCCGATGCCCAAGCCCTGCGCGCGCGCGGGCATCGTGTCGCGCATCCGGGCGAAACGGTGGCGTTGGCCGAACCCAGCGCCGAGCGCCGGCAGGTGGCATGAACGCCCGGCCGCAGCAGGCGGAACTGCCGCCATTGCGGGACCGTCGGCAGCGTCCCCTGCGCGACCTGCGGCTGTCGGTCATCGAAGCCTGCAACTTCCGCTGCGGCTACTGCATGCCGGCCGACCGCATCGCCGACGACCACGGCCTGGACAGCGCCGGCCGCCTGGACTTCGCGCAGATCGAAACCCTGGTACGGGCGTTCGCCCGGCAAGGGGTGAGCAAGCTGCGCCTGACCGGCGGAGAACCGCTGCTGCGTCGCGAGCTGCCCGCGCTGGTGGCGCGGCTGGTGGCGATCGAAGGTATCGAGGACGTGGCGATGACGACCAACGGCGCGCTGCTCGCCCGGCATGCGAAGGCATTGCGCGAAGCGGGGCTGGGCCGGGTGACGGTGAGCCTGGATGCGCTGGACCCGGCGCTGTTCGCGCGCCTGTCCGGCGAGCGCGGACGCATCGCGGACGTGCTGGCCGGCATCGATGCGGCCGCCGCCGTCGGTTTGCCGGTCAAGCTCAACAGCGTGATCCAGCGTGGCCTCAACGAAGACCAGGTGCTGCCGCTGGTCGAGCACTTCCGCGGCAGCGGCCACGTGCTGCGTTTCATCGAGTACATGGACGTGGGCACCTGCAATGGCTGGCAGGCCGGTGGCGTGGTGCCATCGGCCGAGTTGCACGCGCGCATCCATGCGCGCTGGCCGCTGCGCGCGCTGGATGCGCAGTATCGTGGCGAGGTGGCCGAGCGGCATGCCTTCGTGGACGGGGCTGGCGAGATCGGTTTCGTCAGTTCGATTACCGCGCCATTCTGCGGGGATTGCCATCGCGCGCGGGTATCGGCCGATGGCCAGTTGTATACGTGCCTGTTCGCCGGGCAGGGGCGTGATCTGCGTCCGGCGCTGGCGCATGGCGAGGAGGCGTTGGCCGAGGCGATCGCCGACATCTGGCAGGCGCGCGAGGATCGCTACAGCGAATTGCGTGGCAGCCCGCGTGCCGGTCGTCGGCACGTGGAGATGTTCCTGGTGGGAGGCTGAGGTGGCGGTATCGAACAAGGGGCGGCGCTCGCTCACGCATCTGGATGCGGCCGGCCAGCCGGCGATGGTGGACGTCACCGACAAGGTGGTGACCTCGCGCAGCGCGGTGGCTGAGTCGCGCGTGCGCTTTCCGGCCGAGGTGGCGCGGCAGCTGCGGGCCGATGCGCTGCGCAGCGCCAAGGGCGGCATCATGGATACCGCGGTGATCGCTGGCACCATGGCGGTGAAGCGCACGCATGAGCTGATTCCGTTCTGTCATCCGTTGCCGATCGACGGATGCCGGATCGTCATCGAATGGGCGGGCGAGCAGGCGCTGCGCATCGAATGCACCGTGCGCAGCACGCACCGCACCGGCGTGGAAATGGAGGCGTTGACGGGTGCAAGCGTGGCAGCCTTGACGGTCTACGACATGTGCAAGGCCTTGTCACATGCGATGGTGATCGGGCCGACGAAGCTGCTGGGCAAGCGCGGCGGACGTCGCGACGTGGGGCGTGCGCCGTGAGCGTGGCCGTGAAAGTGCTTTATTTCGCCAGCCTGCGCGAGCGGGCCGGGCGGGGCGAGGAACTGTGCGAGAGTGCGGCGGTCGATCTGGCCGGGCTGTACGAGGAGTTGTCCGTGCGGCACGGATTGGAATGGCCGCGGGCGCAGTTGCGCGTGGCGGTGAATGGCGCATTCGCCGAGTGGTCCGCACCGCTGCGTGCGGGCAGCGAAGTGGTGTTCATTCCGCCGGTGTCGGGGGGCTGAGCGCATGGCAGGTTTCTCGCTGCACGAGGTGCCATTCGATATCGAGGTGCTGCGCGCGCCGCTGGCGCATGCGCGGGCAGGGGCTTATGCCAGCTTCGAAGGCTGGGTGCGTGACCATCACGAGGGACGCGCGGTGGCGGGGTTGTTCTACGAGGCGTACGCCGCGCTGGCCGAGGCCGAGGGCGCGCAGGTGCTCGCCGAAGCGAAGGCGCGGTTCGATGTGATCGAGGTGCGATGCGCGCACCGCGTGGGTGAACTGGCGATCGGCGATCTGGCGGTGTGGGTGGGCGTGACCGCGGCGCATCGCGATGCGGCGTTCGCGGCTTGCCGGTACGTGATCGACG
The DNA here is from genome assembly GCA_023386795.1 of Pseudomonadota bacterium. Lineage (GTDB taxonomy): Bacteria > Pseudomonadota > Gammaproteobacteria > Xanthomonadales > Xanthomonadaceae > Stenotrophomonas_A. The sequence continues at coordinate 4,050 of JAEWJB010000023.1, read as the reverse complement.
AGATCAAGGCGCGGGTGCCCATCTGGAAGCACGAACGATACGTGGCGGGGGACGCGGGGTGGTTGCATCCTCTTTCCCGCTAGCAGCGGGAACTGTTCTGTCGTGGCTCCCGCTCCCTCGAAAGAACTCAGCGGCCGGCCAGAAGATCAAAGGCCAGGCGCCATGACGCCTCGCGTATCCCGCCAGGCGGGGTGAAGCGGCGCGCGCGTTGCGCCCTCGGGGGACTGGAATTTCTATGAACAGACAGTGGGAGGACCCATGCGGGAAGTGACTGGGCGTATGTCCGGGGGATCGAACAGACATGCGCTTGCATGGGGTCTTTTGCTGTTTCTCGTGATGGTTCAAGTCGCGCTTTTTCTTCCCGGTATCCGCCAATCAGCGGATGACGCGGGCACGACGATGCTCTACCTGGAAGGGTGGAAGGCGACCTGGGCGCAAGGTGTCGGGGTTGCGCACGAACACGGCCGCATCGGCATGTACGTGCTGGCGCCGATCAATGCCTTCGCTGCGTTCTGGTCTGCCCAGCCTTGGGCCCAGGCGGGATTCATCGCGCTGCATTTTCTGGTGATGGGGATGTTCTCGCGCTGGGCCGCCTTCTGGTTCGGGCGAAACACCGGCTTCTTCCTCGCCGTCGTGTTGGTGGCCGTCCATCCGCTCACGTTCGAGCACATGCCGCCCAACGCCTATCCGTTGCAGAACACCGTGCCGTTCCTGCTGTTGCTGTGCGCGCGGGTGTGGTCACTGCACCTCGCTGCGCGGGCCTCGCCCGCCGACCATGGCCTTTCCCGCTGGCTCGCGCGCGGCTTGTTTTTTCTCGGGCTGTTGTTCAACGAATACGCACTTGTCTTCGGCTCTTCGCTGGTGGCCATGGAGATGTGGCTGAGCTTGCGCGGTCTCGCGTGGCTCGGGGGAAAGGGCGTGGCGTGGCGGCAGATGTGGCAACGCCACGGTGACTGCATTGTGGCGTTGATGCTGGCGCTGTTCGTATATCTCGCCTACCGGTGGCTACACCCTTCCCATTACGACGGTAACGTGCCCGATGGCGTCACGCATCTGTCCCGATGGGCGCGAACCACGTTCGGCCACATGCTTGCCGGTACCATGTTGGTGCGCCTGGATAGCAGCGCGCTACGCCTTCCGCTGGCCGGGTGGATCGTCGGTCTGCTCTTTGCGTGTGCGGCAGGACTGGCGGCGCGAGGCACCAGGTGGCAAGCCGATGGTCGTAAGCCCGGTGTCACCGATGTCGCGTTTGCCTTGCTGCTGGCGATCTTCGTAGTGATGCCGGTCACTAGTACCCTCAAGCAGCAGAACTGGTGTGTGGATCACCGGGTCTGCGGGTTTCTCGATAGCCGCGTTGCTTATCTCTGGATCGTGCTCGCATGCGTGCTGGCCTTGGGCATGGCAGCGCGGGCGGTTTGGGGGCGGATCTCGCCGAACATGCTGGCGCGCGTCACCGCGCTGGGCGTAGCTGCCGCCGCCTTCATCACGTTTGGTTACAACTGGCGGATATCGGGTCAGATGGCCGCTGCCTCCGAGCCGTGGCGGCGCGCCGATGCGCTGGCATGCGACCTCGCACCCCTGTCCCCGGTGCGTGGGCGGATCGATCCGCAGAACGTGGTCGTCATGCACCCGGACGTAGACCCCGAAGCGTACTGGAAGCGCTATACCGCCCTGCAAGGCAAGCGGAGGGGATGCTTGGACGTGTCAGCGCCCTGAAGCGCACTGGCGGGGACGCCTCGCAGTTCCGAAAAGGCGATGGCCCCGCCGGCTGACCTCGGCGCCCGCGTCGATCGATACCGTTGCTGCCTTCCGGCCCTGGCGGGATTTTCGACCTAGCGTCGCGAGGGGCCGACGGGGCCACCATAGAGACGAAGCCGCGCCTGGGGGCGCGGCTTGGTGAGGTCGGCCGGGCGGGAGTCGTCTGTACGACTCGCAACCGCAGGCGGCGACCGATGCCGGCATTGTAGCCGCTGGGCGGGGCAGCCGCCAGCCCGCTTCGCGCGCGACGAGGAGGCGGGCGCGCATTCAATCCGGCGTGAACCCGGGTTTCACGAGGCCGTTGCTAGCGTCCGGCCCGGGTGGCGGCAACAGCGACGGGCAGTCGCCTGCACCCAGGGATACAGGGGCCAGCGGCCGCGCCAGGAAGCGCGGTCGACAGCAACGGGAAGCGCTGACATGCGTCATCTTCATTCCGCGGCTTTGCCTGCTCGCCGGCATTCGCGCGCAAGTACGGTTTTCCGAATCCGTCGCCATCAGCTCACCCTGGCGTTGTGGCTGGCCTTGCCGGCCACGGCCGCGTGGGCCGACTGCCTCGACGATGGCGCCGGCAACGTCACCTGCAGCAACGTGGTCAATGCCTACAGCGCCGATGGCGACAGCGAGCTACGCATCACCATCGAGCAGAACACCAGTTTCAACGGGCCGCTGGAGGTGTCCAATGTCGGCGTGCTGAGCATCAGCAACGGCAGTGCATCCGTCACCGGCGGCAACCTGCAGTCGGTGTCGATGGTGAACGTGCCCAACGGGGTGTTCCTCAACAACGGCAACATCAACGGCACGTTCACCATTTCCGGCGGTGGCAACCACTTCCTGCTCAACTACCTTGTCGGCGGGCGCTTCAACGGGCCCATCGTGCTGGAAGGCGACGGCAACAACACGATATACAACTACGGCACGCTCAACCCGACCGTGCAGGTCAATGGCACCGGCATCACCGTGCTGCAGAACCTGTCGAGCAACGGCAGCGAGGCGACGATGAACGGCGGTATCGTCGTGGTGGGCACCGGGCAGACGCAGATCACCAACGGCGGACGCATCCAGAACGGTTCGATCACCACCGGCTCGGGCAACGACTTCATCAACAACCTGGTGGGCGGTACGATCAACAGCGACGTGCTGCAGGGCGACGGCGACGATTCGTTCTACATGAGCGGCGGGCAGGTGAACCGCGACATCCACCAGGGCAACGGCAACGACTGGTTTTCTCTGGCCGATGGCCAGATCAACGCGTCGATCCTCGCCGAGGCCGGCAACGACTACCTGACCTGGCGCGGCGGTCTGGTCAACGCCATCGACATGGGCACGCAGGACGATCGCGCTGATTTCAACAATCTCACCGATACCCAGCTGCGCGCGATTCCCATCGACGGCGGGCCCGGCAACGACGTGCTGTACTGGTTCGACACGCAGGGCACGCGGCCCGACCGGCTGCTCAACTGGGAACTCATCGACCTGCGGCTCAATTCGCAGCTGACGATGGGGCCGGACCTGGTGCTCGGCGATAGCGGCACCGGGGCTGGCACGTTGGCACTGGATGCCACCAGCGTCCTGTTCGCCGGCAACGGCGCGTTTTCGATCCGGCCGGCGGTCGCGGGCAATCAAGTGCTGGTGTCCAGCGCCGGCACGCTGGACCTGACCAATGGCGGCAACTCGGTCAACGACAGCCTGACCATCGTCGGCGATTACGTTGGGCGCGACGGCCTGTTGAAGCTGCAAACCGAACTCGGCGAGGGCCAGCCGCCTTCGGACAAGCTGGTGATCGATGGCGGCAGCGCCAGCGGCGCCACGCGCATCGGCGTGACCAACGTGGGCGGTACCGGCGGGCTGACGACTGGCGATGGCATCCTGGTGGTGCAGACGGCCAATGGCGCGACCACCACCACGAGCGCCTTCAGCCTGGCCGACCGCGTGGTCTATGGCCCCTACGAATATCTGCTGTACCGCGGCGGCGAGAGCTCCGCCGACAGTTGGTTCCTGCGCAACACCGTGCCGACGGTGCCGCCCACCGTTCCGCCTACCGTGCCACCGACCGTCCCGCCGACGGTTCCCCCCACTGTCCCGCCGACGGTGCCGCCGACGGTCCCACCGACTGTTCCTCCCACGGTTCCGCCGACCGTTCCGCCGACCGTTCCGCCGACAGTGCCGCCCCCGCGTCCGCCCCCGCCGGTATCGCCACCGCCCCCGCCGCCACCGACCGTGCCGCCCACGGTGCCTCCACCGCCGCCACCGCCACCGCCGCCGCCGCCGCCTGGCATGGCAACTACGCGCCGT
>JAEWJB010000087.1 GCA_023386795.1 Pseudomonadota bacterium | reverse complement strand
AAGATCGGTGTTAAGGTATGGATCTACAATGGCGAAATACTTCCAACTAAAGGAAACAAGGAAGGGAGCGGAAAATAATGTTAATGCCTAAAAGAGTTAAACGTCGTAAACAGTTCCGTGGATCCATGGCTGGTAAAGCGTTAAGAGGCAATACTATCAGCAACGGCGAGTTTGGTTTAGTTTCCACGGAACCATGCTGGATTAAATCCAACCAGATCGAGGCAGCCCGTGTTGCCATGACCCGTTATATCAAGCGTGGTGGTAAAGTCTGGATCAAGATTTTCCCGGATAAGCCTGTAACAGCAAAGCCAGCAGAAACCCGTATGGGTTCCGGTAAGGGCGCTCTGGAATACTGGGTAGCAGTAGTAAAACCAGGCCGTGTATTATTTGAAATCGCTGGAGTACCTGAAGAAACAGCACGTGAAGCTTTACGTCTTGCTATGCATAAGTTACCGTGCAAGTGTAAGATTGCTGCTAAAGCAGATTTAGAAGGCGGTGAATGACAGTGAAAATTAATAAGTATGTTGAAGAATTAAAAGGAAAAACAGCTGCAGAACTGAATGAAGAATTAGTAGCTGCTAAGAAAGAACTTTTCAACTTAAGATTCCAGAATGCGACCAACCAGCTTGACAACACAAGCAGGATCAAAGAGGTTCGTAAGAACATTGCCAGAATTCAGACTGTTATCACTGAGAAGGCTAAATTAGCTTAAGTTGCAGTTTTTTTAAAAAGCACGACACACACGACTGCGTGTAAACTTATAGATTGGGCCGCCAGGGCCAAAACTCGAAAGGAGAATACCGAACGTGGAAAGAAATTTAAGAAAAACCCGTACTGGTAAGGTTGTAAGCAACAAGATGGATAAGACCATCGTTGTGGCTATTGAAGACCATGTAGAACATCCTTTATACGGCAAGATCGTAAAAAGAACGTATAAATTAAAAGCTCATGACGAGAACAACGACTGCAACATGGGCGATACAGTAAAAGTAATGGAAACAAGACCGCTGTCTAAAGACAAGAGATGGAGACTTGTTGAGGTTCTCGAAAGAGCGAAATAATTAATTTCCAGGAAGGAGTAACAGGCATGATTCAGCAGGAAACCAGATTAAAGGTTGCCGACAATACTGGTGCAAAAGAATTACTGTGCATCCGTGTAATGGGCGGATCTACAAGAAGATATGCTAATATTGGTGATGTTATCGTTGCCAGCGTAAAAGATGCAACACCTGGCGGTGTTGTGAAGAAAGGCGACGTTGTAAAGGCCGTTGTCGTACGTTCCGTTAAGGGCGCACGCCGCAAAGACGGTTCCTATATCAAGTTCGATGAGAATGCTGCCGTAATTATCAAAGATGACAGAACTCCAAAAGGAACTCGTATCTTTGGACCGGTTGCCAGAGAGTTAAGAGAGAAACAGTTCATGAAAATTGTTTCCTTAGCTCCGGAAGTATTATAAGGAGGTATCGGACTGTGCATAAAATTAAAAGAGACGACCTGGTAAAGGTTATCGCAGGAAAAGATAAAGACAAACAGGGTAAAGTTCTTCATATTGATACGAAGAACAGCAAAGTGGTAGTGGAAGGTGTTAACATGATTACAAAGCATGTGAAGCCAGGCGCAGGCAACCCACAGGGTGGTATCGTACAGAAAGAAGCTGCATTCGATATCTCCAACGTAATGCTTGTTGTTGACGGAAAAGCAACCAGAGTTGGTTTTGAAGTAAAAGACGGCAAGAAAGTCCGCGTTGCGAAAGCAACCGGTAAAGTAATTGACTAATTCGGAGAGGAGGAATAAAAATTGGCTAGATTAAAAGAAACCTACCAAACAGAGATCGTAGAAGGTATGATCAAGAAATTTGGATATAAGAACATCATGGAAGTGCCGAAGTTAAATAAGATTGTCATCAATATGGGTATTGGTGAAGCAAAGGAAAATGCCAAGATTTTAGACTCTGCAGTAAGAGATTTAGAAATCATCTCCGGTCAGAAGGCAGTTTTAACAAAGGCTAAAAAATCAGTTGCTAACTTCAAGATCAGAGAAGGTATGCCGATCGGATGTAAAGTAACTTTACGCGGTGAGAGAATGTATGAATTTGCTGACCGCCTGATCAACCTTGCACTTCCTCGTGTACGTGACTTCAGAGGAGTAAATCCTAATGCATTTGATGGCAGAGGAAACTATGCTCTTGGTATCAAAGAACAGCTTATTTTCCCTGAAATTGAGTACGATAAAGTTGACAAGGTAAGAGGTATGGACATTATTTTCGTCACTACCGCTAAGACAGACGAGGAAGCCCGTGAACTTTTGACATTATTCAATATGCCATTTGCAAAATAGTAGGAGGAATAATCCATGGCTAAGACTTCAATGAAGATCAAACAGCAGAGACCTGCAAAGTTCTCCTCAAGAGAATACAATCGTTGCAGAATCTGTGGTCGTCCACATGCTTATTTGAGAAAATACGGAATTTGCAGAATCTGCTTCCGTGAATTAGCATATAAGGGCCAGATCCCAGGCGTTAAAAAAGCAAGCTGGTAAAATAAGGAAGGAGGCAATTTCAAAATGACTATGAGCGATCCAATCGCAGATATGCTTACAAGAATCCGTAATGCAAATACTGCAAAACATGATACAGTAGATGTACCTTCATCTAAGATGAAATTAGCTATTGCTGATATCCTTGTAAAAGAGGGCTACATTAAGAAATACGATCTCGTAGAAGACGGTGCATTCCAGACAATCCGGAT
>JAEWJB010000079.1 GCA_023386795.1 Pseudomonadota bacterium | reverse complement strand
GAACTACCTGGCCTCCCCGCCGCTGGTGGTCGCCTATGCCATCGCCGGCACCACCGACATCGACCTGACCACCGAGCCGCTGGGCACCGGCAGCGACGGCCAGCCGGTGTACCTGCGCGATATCTGGCCCAGCAACAAGGAAATCGGCGATGTCATCGCCGCCACCCTGGGGCCGGAAATGTTCAAGCAGAACTACGCCGACGTGTTCAAGGGCGACACCCGCTGGAACACCATCGCCTCGCCTGATGGCGACCTGTACGAATGGGATGCCAGCTCGACCTACATCAAGAACCCGCCCTATTTCGAGGGCATGACGATGCAGACCGGGCGGATCGAGGACGTGCATGGCGCGCGCGTGCTGGGCCTGTTCGGCGATTCGATCACCACCGACCACATCTCCCCGGCCGGCAACATCAAGAAGGACTCGCCCGCCGGGCGCTTCCTGCAGTCGCGCGGCGTACAGCCGGCCGACTTCAACAGCTATGGCAGCCGCCGCGGCAACGACGACGTGATGGTGCGCGGCACCTTCGCCAATATCCGCATCAAGAACCTGATGTTCGGCGGCGAGGAAGGCGGCAACACGCTGTACTACCCGCCGTCGGGTGGCTCACCGGAGAAGCTGGCGATCTACGATGCGGCCATGAAGTACAAGGCCGATGGCGTGCCGCTGGTAGTGGTGGCCGGCAAGGAATACGGCACCGGCTCCTCGCGCGACTGGGCGGCGAAAGGCACCAACCTGCTCGGGGTCAAGGCGGTGATCGCCGAAAGCTTCGAGCGCATCCATCGCTCCAACCTGGTGGGCATGGGCGTGCTGCCGCTGCAGTTCCTCGGCGGCGAGAACGCGCAGACGCTGGGGCTGGACGGCTCGGAATCGTTCGACGTCACCGGGCTGGAGGACGGCGCCAGCAAGCGCGCCACCGTGACCGCGCGCAAGGCAGATGGCAGCACCAAGCAGTTCCAGGTCGCGGTCATGCTGCTGACGCCCAAGGAAGTGGAATACTTCAAGCACGGCGGCCTGCTGCAGTACGTGCTGCGTCAGCTGGCGGCGCGCAAGGCGGCGTGATCGTGCCCGCGCCCCCTCCTCTTGCATGAGCAGGGGGCGCGCACTCAGCCTTCGCCCACCGGCGTCCATTCGGCGCTGACCAGGCGCCAATCGCTCCCCGATTCGCGCCAGCCCGTCTCCACTTCGTAGGCGCGGGCCTCCTCGGGCAGCCAGCGGCCATCGCCACCGGTAAGCAGCGCATCGAAGCGCACGGTGGCACTGCCCTGCCCCATGTCTACCCGCAGACGACCCAGCGTGACGCCTACCTTCCCGCGCGCCAGCAGCTGCAACTGCATGGTGCGACGCAACATCTCCCGGTCCAGTCCACCCGTGCCCCGGAAGTCGGCGGCGATGCCTTCCATCACCGCATCGGGCTGGCGCGCCTCCAGCGCAGCCTGCATCCGCGCCACTTCCGCGCGCAGGCGCTGCTCCGGCGGCTCATGCCGGCAAGCGGCCAAAAGCGCGCAACAGGCCAGCACCAGCGGCCAAATCCAGCCCGATCGCGTGCGTATCTTCACCTGCTCTTCGCCTTTTCCATTCGGAACGGTATCCTCACATGCGACCCAGGTGCGTTCCACCCCGGGGTCGATCACCCAATACCCTGGAGGGGGGCAGAATGAGTCAGGCGCGTCCTTGGTTGCAAAGTTATCCGCACGGCGTCCCCGCCGAGATTGACGCGGACGAGTTCCACACCATTGCCGACGTGTTCCAGACCTCGGTCAAGAAGTTCGGTGACCGCCCCGCCTACTCCAGCTTCGGCAAGACGCTGACCTACGCGCAGGTCGATGAACTCTCGCGCCAGTTCGCCGGCTACCTGCTCGGCGAGCTGCAGCTCAAGAAGGGCGACCGTGTCGCCCTGATGATGCCCAACTGCCTGCAGTACCCGATCGCCACGTTCGGCATCCTGCGCGCCGGGCTGACCGTGGTGAACGTCAACCCGCTCTATACCGGGCGCGAGCTCAAGCACCAGCTCGTCGACGCGGGCGCCAGCGTGCTGGTCGCCATCGACAACTTCGGCAATACCGTCGAGCAGGTGATCGCCGAGACGCCGGTCCGCCAGGTCATCACCACCGGCCTGGGCGACATGCTCGGGTTCCCGAAGGGCCCGCTGGTCAATTTCGTCGTCAAGTACGTCAAGAAGCTGGTGCCGGAGTACCGGGTGCATGGCGCGATCCGCTTCCGCGACACGCTGGCACTGGGACGCAAGCACACGCTGCCCGAACTGGACATCGAGGGCGACGACATCGCCTTCCTGCAGTACACCGGCGGCACCACCGGCGTGGCCAAGGGCGCGATGCTGACCCACCGCAACCTGGTGGCCAACATGCAGCAGGCGCACGCGTGGATCGCGGCGACCGGCAAGTTGCAGGAGGGCCATGAGGTGGTCATCACGGCGTTGCCGCTGTACCACATCTTCGCGTTGACGGCGAACGGCCTGGTCTTCATGAAGCTGGGCGGCTGCAACCACCTGATCAGCAATCCGCGCGACATGCCCGGCTTCGTCAAGGAGCTCAAGGGCGCCCGCTTCACCGCGATCACCGGCGTCAATACGCTGTTCAATGGCCTGCTCAACACGCCCGGCTTCGACCAGATCGACTTCTCCACGCTGAAGATGACCCTCGGCGGCGGCATGGCGGTGCAGCGCTCGGTCGCCGAGCGCTGGAAGAAGGTCACCGGCGTCACCCTGGTGGAGGCCTATGGCCTGACCGAGACCTCGCCGGCGGCCTGCATCAACCCGCTGGACCTGGCCGAGTACAACGGCGCGATCGGCCTGCCGATTCCCTCCACCGACGCATGCGTCAAGGACGATGCCGGCAACAGCCTGCCGCAGGGCGAAATCGGCGAGCTGTGCATCAAGGGCCCGCAGGTGATGAAGGGTTACTGGCAGCGTCCGGAGGAAACCGCCGCGGCCATCGACGCAGACGGCTGGATGCACACCGGCGACATCGCGCGGATGGACGAGAAGGGCTTTTTCTACATCGTTGACCGCAAGAAGGACATGATCCTGGTCTCCGGCTTCAACGTGTATCCGAACGAGATCGAGGACGTGATCGCGATGATGCCGGGCGTGGCCGAAGTGGCAGCGGTCGGGGTGCCGGACGAGAAGTCCGGCGAGGTGGTGAAGGTGGTGATCGTGAAGAAGGATCCCAACCTGACCGCCGAGCAGGTCAAGGAGCATGCGCGCGCCAATCTCACCGGTTACAAGCACCCGCGCATCGTCGAATTCCGCAAGGAACTGCCCAAGACCAACGTCGGCAAGATCCTGCGCCGCGAACTGCGCGACGCCACGCCCGCCCCCTGAGCCACGCGCGGGCAAGACCCGCCCCCGCCCCACCTCAAGCGCCCGCGAGCCCCCAGCTTGCGGGCGTTTCACTTTGGGCGCATAGAATCGGGCGTCGGCGCAAGCTCCCCTCCCAATATCCCCCTCACTTCTCCGTCCGCAAGGCGGCCGACCGGACGGTCTTCACGGAGAATCCACATGTCTGTCGTCCACCCGTTTCCCCAGCACGTTTCCACCCGCACCCTGCGCGTCGTCGAAGAGACCGAACGCGACGTGTACTGGATCAACATGCATGCCAACCTGGTCGCCCAGCCGGGCCGCGCCTGCTTCTCCACCCGTCTGGTCGACGAGATCGTCGACTACCAGCGCCAGCTGGGCCGCCGCCTGACGCTCAAGGGCGCCCTCACCCCGCACGTGGTGCTGGCGTCGGACAGCGATGTCTTCAACCTGGGCGGCGACCTGGAACTGTTCTGCCGCCTCATCCGCGAGCAGGACCGTGCCACCCTGCTCGACTACGCGCGCCGCTGCGTGACCGGCGTGCATGCGTTCCACGATGGGCTCGGCGTTCAGGCGCACAGCATCGCGCTCGTGCAGGGCAACGCGCTGGGCGGCGGTTTCGAGGCGGCCTTGAGCTGCCACACCATCGTGGCCGAGGAGCACGTGATGATGGGCCTGCCGGAGGTCCTGTTCGACCTGTTCCCCGGCATGGGCGCCTATTCCTTCATGTGCCAGCGCATCGCCCCGCGCCTGGCCGAGAAGCTGATGCTCGAAGGCAACCTGTACAGCGCCCGCGAGCTGCACGAGATGGGTCTGGTGGACATCGTCGTGCCGACCGGCGAAGGCGTGGCGGCGGTGGAGCAGGTCATCCGCGACAGCAAGCGCATCCCGCACGCGCGGGCGGCCATGCACAAGGTTCGCGAGCTGGCCACCTCGGTGCCTCTGGAGGAGATGATGCGCATCACCGAGATCTGGGTGGATACGGCGATGACGCTCGGCGAGAAGTCCCTGCGGACGATGGACCGGCTGGTGCGTGCGCAGAGCCGCCGCGCGGAGCCGGCACTGGCCTGACTCAGGGGCGGGGCGTGCGCTCTTCGCTGCGGACCCGGTGCGCCTGGGTCCGCGCGTCGAGCGCGGCACGTCCCTGGCCGATCTGCTCGCGCAGGCGGGCGGCCCGTTGCCGCCATTCGCCCTGCACCTGCCAGTCGGGCATGCGCATCAGTTCGCCGCCGCCGGTGGCCACCGCCACCAGGCCGAGGTTGCTGGCGACCCCGCGCAGGGCGTGGGCGTGTTCGCGCAGGCGCTCCCACTGGCCGGCCTCTCCAGCCTCGCCAATGGCGCTCATGCAGTCCTGCGTGTCACTCAGGCACTGGGCGATGAACTGCTGTTCGAAACTGTCGCCCATGCCCAGGGCGGCGAGTTCGTCCAGCACGCCCGGGTCGAGCACCGTGTCGCTGGAGTGCGCAGCGTCGTGCACCAGCACGTTGCCGCCGGCCGGGGCCATGCGCCCGTTGGCGGCGATCTCGGCCAGCGTGTCGAGCAGCTTTACCGCCATCACCGGCTTGGCCAGGAAGGCATAGGCGCCCGCCTGCTGGCAGCGGCGGATCGAGTCGGGCGTGACGTCGGCGCTGAGCACCATCACCGGGGTATACGGCAAGCCGCTGGCCTGCATCACGCGCAGTTGCTTGAGCATGTCCAGCCCGCTCATGCCCGGCATGTGCAGATCGACGATGACCGCATCGAAATCCGCATCCGAGAGCAGGTCCAGCACCTGTTCGGCGCCATTGACGCACACCACGCGGTGGCCGGCCTTCTCCAGCAGGCGCTGCAGCACCATGCGGTTGGCTTCGTGGTCGTCGGCGACCAGGATGCGCATGCTGCGCACCCGCGCGCGATGGCGCAGGAACGGGTTGGTGAAGGCAATGACGTTGGAGTCGCCCGACTCCTCGATGCGCGCCGCGCCATGCTCGCCTTCCGCCTCGCGGGCTACGACGGTGCCCACATCGATCGGCACTTCGAACCAGAACAGGCTGCCTCGCGGCGCGTGGTCCTGATGGCCGATCTCGCCGCCCATCGCCTCCACCAGGCCCTTGGCGATGGTCGTCCCCAGGCCGGTGCCCTCGTAGCGCCGCGCCAGGCCGACATCGGCCTGCTCGAAAGCGTCGAACAGGCGTTCGCGCATCGCCGCCGGCACGCCGATGCCGGTGTCGACGATCTCGAAGCGCAGCCGCACGCGGCCGCGTACCACGCCGGCATCGCCCAGGTTGCGCACACGCAGCAGGACAAAGCCTTCGTCGGTGAACTTCACCGCGTTGCCGGCAAGGTTCAGCAGCACTTGGCGCAGGTGGCCGGGGTCGCTGCTCACCCAATCGGGCACGTCGGCGGCGATGTCCACGCGGTAATCCAGCCCCTTCCCACGCGCCTGCGGCAGCAGGATCAGGCCGATCGCCGAGACCAGTTCGCGCAGCGAGAAATCCTCGCGGTCGATGCGGACCTTGCCGGCCTCGATGGCGGAAATGTCGAGTACCTCCTCCACCAGCGACAACAGGCTGCGCGCCGAGGCCTGGATGGTGCCCAGGCATTCGCGTTGCTCGCTGTCGAGCTGGGTGGTGGCCAGGACCTCGGTCATGCCCGACAGGCCGTTGAGCGGCGTGCGGAACTCGTGGCTCATGTTGGCCAGGAAGCGGCTCTTGGCTTCGTTGGCATGGCGTGCCTCGCTGACCGCCCGGGTCAGCGCATGCAGCAGGGAATCAAAGTACAGCGGGATGGCGATCAGGCCGAGCAGCAGGCCCCACGACAGGTAGGCGTTGCCCTGCCAGTAAGGCGAGAACACGATGGCCGACAGGAAGCACAGCCCGCCCATCGCAGTGGCCGCGCGCAGGTAAGTACTGCCATAGCGCATGCCGTTGCCGATGGTCACCCACATGCACACGGCATAGAGCGGCGCGGCGGGCTCGCCCTGGATGGCCATGATCGCGCCCATGCACACGTAGTCGGTGAACATGCCGATGCAGCGGCGCACATGCGAGACCCCCGGCCGGACGAGGATCGCCCCCATCAGGCCGACCGCCACGGTCAGCTCGAACAGCAGGATGAGCCAGGTCAGCGGCAAGGTGTCGCCGTGGTCGTGGTGGGCCCAGCGCCAGCCCAGGTAGCCCATGAACAGGGCCGTGATGACGATGCGGATCAGGTTCTGCGCGTGCTCGCTGTCCGGCCGGCGGGCCAGGCGCTGCTTCACCCAGGCGACGACCGGCCAGCTTTTCACAGCCCTGGCCTGGCCGACGCGGTGGAGAAGCGGTCGCAGATGTGCTGCAGGGCCTGGCGGCCGCGGATCAACGCGTCCACGCAGCGCGGGTCGAACAGCCGCCCGCGCTGGGCATACAGGTAGGCCAGCGTGGCTTCGATGGTCCACGCCTCCTTGTAGGGACGCGGGGAAACGAGGGCGTCGAACACGTCGGCGACGGCGACGATGCGCGCCTCCAGCGGAATCGCCTCGCCGACCAGGCCATCCGGATAGCCGCTGCCGTCGTAGCGCTCGTGATGGCGCAACGCGATCAGCGCGCCGACCTGGATGAAACGGTTCTGGCTGCCACTGAGCAGTTCATAGCCGATGCGCGGGTGGCGGCGCATGATGGCCAGTTCCTCCTCGTCGAGCTTGCCTTCCTTCAGCAGCACCGAATCGGGAATGGCGATCTTGCCCATGTCGTGCAACGGCGCGGCGGCCTCGATGATGCGCACCTCGTCCTCGGACAGGCCAAGCTGCTCGGCGATCAGCCCGGCGACGTGCGACATGCGCTCCAGGTAGGCGCTGGTGCCGGCGTCACGGTACTCGATGGCACGGGCCAGGCGCGACAGCGTCTCGCGCTCGCGTTCCTCGACCTCGTGCATGGTCGCCAGCAGCCGCTGCTCCAGCGACAGCGCACGTTGCTTCACGTTTTCGCTCTGCTGGCGCAGCTGCAACAGGTTGCTGCAGCGGGCGCGCAGTTCGCGTGGGCGGATGGGCTTGACCAGGAAGTCGATCACGCCGGCTTCCAGCGCGGCCTGGCGGATCGGCTCGTCGCCGACCACGGTGATCAGGATGATCGGGATGTCCCGGTGGCTCGGCAGCCGGCGCAGGCGGCGGGCGAACTCCAGCCCGTCCATGCCCGGCATGCGGTAGTCGAGCAGCAGCAGGTCGACATGCCCTGCCTCGCACCAGGCGAGCGCAGCCAGCGGGTCGCCGAAATCATGGACCTTCAGCTCGGGAGCGATGTCCTCGATCACATGCCGCAGCATGGTGCGCGCCGAGGTCTGGTCATCCACGATGACGATGTTCAAGCCCGTATCCGTCCGTTCCGTCCAACCGGCCTGGCTGACGGGCAACGATACGCCTGAACGCTGGTACCCCGCGACATCCTGCATGCGCGCTCCTCCTGCTGATAGGGAACGCAGGAATGCCGGTTTTCCGGCACTGCCTGCGGCCAGGTCCACGGGTCAGGCGGGCCGCCCCGGAAGAACGCCGAACCGCCCTGCCCGTTTGCCAAGGATATGCACGAAACATGCCATGTGCACCATGGCGACAGCCGCCGTATGTGAAGACGGCGGACGGCTCGCGCCCGCCAGGCCGTCAGTTTTCCGGACGCATGTAGGGGAACAGCAGGACGTCGCGGATCGAGGTACTGCCGGTCAGCAGCATCACCAGGCGGTCGATGCCAATGCCCAGGCCACCGGTCGGGGCCAGCCCATACTCCAGCGCACGGATGTAGTCGGCGTCGAAGTGCATGGCCTCGTCGTCTCCTCCCTCCTTCGCCTCGACCTGCGCCTTGAAGCGCGCCGCCTGGTCTTCCGGGTCGTTGAGCTCGGAGAAGCCGTTGGCCAGTTCCTTGCCATTGATGAACAGCTCGAAGCGATCGGTGTAGCCCGGCTCGGTATCGCTGGCGCGGGCCAGCGGCGAGACTTCGACCGGGTGGTCGGTGATGAAGGTCGGCTGCACCAGGGTGTGCTCGACGGTCGCCTCGAAGATTTCCAGCAGCAGCTTGCCCCAACCGTAGGACGGCTTGAACTTGATCTTCAGCCGTTCGCAGTGCGCGCGCAGGGCATCGCGGTCGGTGCAGTCTGCCGCGCTGATCTCGGGATTGTGGTGGCGCACGGCTTCATCCATGCGCCAGCGACGGAACTTCGGCCCCAGGTCAATCTGCGCGCCGTCCCATTCGACCTGGGTGGTGCCGAGGACGGACTGGGCGGTGTCGCGGATGACGTTCTCGGTCAGGTCCATGATCTCGTGGTACGTGGCGTAGGCCTCGTAGAGCTCGAGCATGGTGAACTCGGGGTTGTGCCGGGTCGACACGCCCTCGTTGCGGAAATTGCGGTTGATCTCGTACACGCGCTCCAGCCCGCCCACGACCAGGCGCTTGAGATACAGCTCCGGCGCCACGCGCAGGTACAGCTGCAGGTCCAGCGCGTTGTGGTGGGTGATGAACGGCTTGGCCGTGGCGCCACCGGGGATGTAATGCATCATCGGCGTCTCCACTTCCAGGAAGCGGCGCGCGTCGAGCCAGGAGCGGATTGCGCGGATGATCCTGGAGCGCTTGATGAAGACCTCGCGCGCCTCGGGCGTCACGATCAGGTCCACGTAGCGCTGGCGGTAGCGCTGCTCCACGTCCGACAGGCCATGCCACTTGTCCGGCAGCGGGCGCAGCGACTTGGTCAACAGGCGCAGCGAAGTCGCCTTGACCGACAACTCGCCAGTGCGGGTGCGGGTGAGCTGGCCTTCCACGCCGACGATGTCGCCCACGTCCCAACCCTTGAACGCGTCGTAGGTCTCACCCAGCGTGTTGGCCTGCAGGAACAGCTGGATGCGCTCGGATTCGTCCTGGATCTGCGCGAAACTGGCCTTGCCCATCACGCGCTTGGCCATCAGGCGGCCGGCCAGGCGCACCACGCGCGGCTGCGCTTCCAGCGCCTCTGCGGTCCAGTGCTCGGCATCGGCGAACTCGGTCTGCAGGTCGCCGGCATAGTGGTCGCGCCGGAAATCGTTCGGGTAGGCAATGCCCTTCTCGCGCAGCGCGCCGAGTTTGGCGCGACGCTCGGCGATGAGGCTGTTCTCGTCGACGGGGGTCTGCGGCGCGGGGGTCTGCTCGGTCATGGCGATGGCTTGGGGTCGTCTGGTGAGGGAGGGTAACGGGCCGGTGGCGCAACGGCTACCGGCCGGGACGCGGGCGCAGGCAGCGCCCGCGCGGGTCAGGCGTCGACCCGTTTGGAGCCGACTTCCAGGCCGGACTTGAGGCTGGCCTCGACGAACTCGTCCAGGTCGCCGTCGAGCACCTTCTGGGTATCGCTACGCTCGATGCCGGTGCGCAGGTCCTTGATGCGGCTCTGGTCCAGCACATAGTTGCGGATCTGGCTGCCCCAGCCGATATCCGACTTGGTGGCTTCCACCGCGTCCTTCTCGGCGTTGCGCTTCATGATCTCCAGCTCGTACAGCTTGGCGGCGAGCATCTTCATCGCGCGGTCGCGGTTGGCATGCTGGCTGCGCTCGGTCTGGCAGGCCACCACGATGCCGCTCGGCACGTGGGTGATACGCACCGCCGACTCGGTCTTGTTGACGTGCTGGCCACCGGCACCCGAGGAACGGTACACGTCGGTCTTCAGGTCGGCCGGGTTGATCTGGATGTCGATCTTGTCATCCACTTCCGGCGAGACGAACAGCGAAGTGAAGCTGGTATGGCGTCGGTTGTCCGAGTCGAACGGCGACTTGCGCACGAGGCGATGCACGCCGGTTTCGGTCTTCAGCCAGCCATAGGCGAAATCGCCCTCCACGCGGAACGTGGCCGACTTGATGCCCGCCACTTCGCCGCCGGAGACTTCCAGCAGCTCGGTCTTCCAGCCGCGCGACTCGGCCCAGCGCAGATACATGCGCAGCAGGATTTCGGCCCAGTCCTGGGCCTCGGTGCCGCCGGCACCGGCCTGGATATCGACGAAGGCGTTGGCGCTGTCCATCTGGCCGGAGAACATGCGCTGGAACTCCAGCTTCTCCACGTCGCGCGCATAGCGCTCGACATCGGCGACGACGGCCTGCGCGGTGGACTCATCGTCCTCCATCTCCGCCAGCTCCAGCAGTTCTTCGCCGCCGGTCAGGCCTTCGGTCAGCGTGCTGATGCCGATGACCACCTTCTCCAGCGAACTGCGCTCGCGGCCCAGCGCCTGCGCACGTTCGGCGTTGTTCCACACGTCGGGGCTTTCCAGCTCCCGGTTTACTTCTTCGAGACGTTCGACCTTGCTGTCGTAGTCAAAGGTACCCCCTCAGCGCATCCAGCCGACCCTTCAGGTCGGCGATGCGCTGGCGGACGGGATTGAGTTCGATCATGTCCGTGGCGATTCGATCAAGGAAAACGGGATTCTAACAAATCCGGGCCTCCCCGGCCGCGTGCCGGCAGATCGTGGACCGGCAGCGAATGCCCCGTACGCACCGTCCAGCACCTTCCCTGGCGCGAACATGACGACGCCTGCCGGCGGAACGTGAACCGGCAGGCGTCGGGCTGCGACCGCACTGCCCCGGCGCGGCGCAAGCCGACCGGGACTTCACGCCTGGGCCGATATCCATTCTTCGGATCTCGCGGCCGGGCATCCATTGGAAATTTCCGCCACGTCGCGCAGCTGCCGCCGCCGTCAGGAGGCGTGCATCGCCACAGTGGCGCGCCGCGCGACCGTACGGCGGGACGGCATCTCTTCGGCGCCTTCCGTCGGTGTCTCGGCTGGCAGGATGCAGAAGCCATCGCGCCGGTTGCGGATCATCGGCATCGCGAACGGATGGTCGAGGCCCTCTCTCAGGGCCCGCATGCGCACGCGTACGCGCGCATCGGCCACCGGCGCCGGCTCGTCGAGCAGGCAACTGCCCAGTTCGCGAAACGACACGCGCTTGGGCGAAGCCTCCATCAACGCCTGGAGCATCGGCAGCAATGCTTCTTCAATCTTCAACGTGCGCCCCTGGCGTCGCACGTTCTGCCCCGCGACCTCGAAGATGAGGTCACCCACCTGCAGGCGCGCGCGGCTCTTGCCCTTGCGGCGTCGCAGGATGCCCAGGCGGCCGGTGATCGCATCCAGCGAATAGGGGGGCACGAGATAGTCATCCGGACCGATGCCATCACCCAGGATTGGCACCGACGCGCCGGGTGCGCCCAGCATCAGGACCGGCAGTGGCTTGCGCATCAGTTTTCGCAGGCTGCGCAGGGCCTGCCAGCCGCAGCGCTCGGCCAACCGCTCGGCCAGCACGATGGTATCGAAGCGGTTGTTGCTCAACAGATGCACCGCCAGCGATTCATCGGCGGCGAAATCCACGCAGTGGCGCAAGGATTCGAGGTGATTGACCAGCGGGACGGAAACGTCCCGCCGGGATTCGATGACGAGAATACGCATGGCAACACCCAGCAGGAACGACTAGAGGCGAGGCACCAGCAGGCCCAGCACCAGCAGGAGGAAACCGCAGGCCAGCAGCGTGAATGACAGGGGTGCCAGCCACGTCACATAGCCCAGCCTGCCCGCGATGCCGCCGATACCCAGCAGCATCGCGACCAGAAAGGTGGTCCAGCGCGGCGCCGTCACGCGCCGCACCCGAACGTCATGGCGACGCGGCCGATCTTCGTCACGCCGCTCACGCGCCTTCCGCCCGCTCGCAGTTGACGCAGCGGTAGACCAGCGCGCCCGCCAGCGCGCCAACGCACGGGGCAAGCCAGAACAGCCAGAGCTGATGCATCGGCATGTAGCCGCCGCTCTCGCCGACGAACGCCGCCACGGCGGTGGAACGGGCCGGGTTGACCGAGGTGTTGGTCAGCGGGATGCCGATCATGTGGATCAGCGTCAACGTCGCGCCGATCGCCAGCGGCGCCCAGCCCGCGGCCGCGCCGGGACGGGTGACCGCCAGGATCACGTACAGGAAGATGCCGGTCAGCACGGCCTCGGCCAGGAACGCTACTTCCATCGGGTAGCCGCCCGGCGAGAAGCTGCCGAAGCCATTGGTGGCGAAGGTGCCTGCGCCGGCGAACGGCAGGAAATCCGGGCTGGCAGTGACGATCACCCACATCAGCGCGCCGGCGAGCAGGCCGCCGACCACCTGCGCGACCACGTAGGCCGGCAGGTGCCGGCCCTGGAAGCGGCCCGCGATCCACAGCCCGAAGCTCACTGCGGGATTGAAATGGCCGCCCGACACCGCACCGAAGGCGAAGGCCGCCGTCGCCACCGCGATGCCGAAGGCCAGCGACACGCCCAGATAGCCCAGCCCCAGCGGATTGAAATCGCCACCGGCCTGCGCGGCCAGCACGGCGCTGCCACAGCCGCCCAGCACCAGCCAGAAGGTTCCCAGCCCTTCCGCGGTGCACTTCTTGATCAAACTCTGCATATACCTACCGTTGATGGATTGCATCGCTCCGATGCCACAGTGCAAGTCGCGCTGTCGGCCCGCGATGGGTGCGGTTATTGAACGAAGCGGCTGCGCCGACCTCCATGCGACGAATCCAAGGAACTGCGCGCGCCGCGACAAGCGGGACTGCGCCGGGCCATCGGAGTCGATGTGATCCAGTTCGCGATGCACATATCTGCCAGGACGTGCGGTGGCTATTGGACGCATCGCATTCATGCGCGTTTCCGCAGCACACCTTTCAGTCGTTGTCCGCCAGACTGCGTGCAACCCGCCCCACCCTCACGCGGCCTTTACGTAGTCCGCCGCAAGTAGGCGCTGGCCGATTCCCTCACTGCGCCGGCTGACCGGCGATGTCGAACCAAGGTGCCCCATGGAAACGCAGGCCCTCAATGTTGTTGTCGCGGACGATCACCCGGTCGTGCTGGCCGGGGTTCGTGCGATCCTCAAGAACGCCGCGCAGTTGCATGTCGCCGCCGAGGCCCACTCGGTGCAGGAAACCTACGCACGCCTGGCAGATACCGCCTGCGACGTGCTGGTGACCGACTATTCGATGCCCGATACCGGAGAAGCCGATGGCCTGTCGCTGATTGGCGAAGTGCGCCGGCGTTACCCGCTGTTGCCGATCGTGGTGCTGACCATGATGGGCAACCCGGGAATGATCCAGATCCTGCTGGCCCACGGCGTGCTGGCGGTGGTCGACAAGAGCTCGTCGATGGACGAACTGCCGACGGCGATCCTCTCCGCTTCGCGCAGGCGACGCTTCATCAGCGCCACGTTCCGCCACAAGCTCGCCCTGCTGCATACCCCCGGCGGCGATGCCTCGCCGCCGCCGCGGTTGTCGCCGCGCGAAACCGAAGTCGTGCGCATGTTGGCGCTGGGCGCCACGCCCACGGAGGTGGCGGACCGACTCGGCAGTGGCACCAAGACGGTGAGCAAGCAGAAGAAGGACGCCATGCGCAAGCTCGGGGTATCCACCGATGCGGCGCTGTTCGAATACGTGCGGGCGCAAGGCTGGCTGGGGTGACTGGACGTGGCCTGGCTGGCGCGCCTGCGACAGGCGACGGCGTGTGCGCTGTGCGCATGCGTGCTTGGCACGGCGCTGGGCGCCACGGCCACGCCGCCGCCCGCCGCCGCTGAGCAGGAACGCGCCGAACAAGCATGGCTCCAGCGGCATCCCACGCTCGTCGTGGGCACGATGGCGCGTGGCTGGCCACCCTACGAAACCGGAAACGGGGGCCCGCTCGAAGGGCTTTCCGCGGATTACCTGCGCGCAATCACCACGCGCCTGGGGGTGACGCTGCGCCCTCGCGTCTATGCCGACTGGCCCACCCTGCTCGACGCCGCATGCCGAGGCGAGGTCGATCTGGTAATGAGCGTATCGATCACCGCATCGCGCACCCGGTGTCTTTCTTTCACGCGTCCGTACCAGAGCGTGCGCCCGGCGCTGGTCGGCCGGCGCGATGCGGCGACGCGGCTGCTCGCGGCGCCCCCTCACCTGCGCATCGCCATCGAGACCGGCCATGTGCTCGACGAATCGCTGCCGGAGACCTATCCCGACGCCCGCATCCTGCACGTACCGGACCTTCAGGCCGCACTGGATGCACTGGACGCAGGGCGCGCAAACGCCTACATCGGAAACCCTCACGTGGTGGCCTGGACAATGCAGCGGAGGCCGCATCCCGCCCTCGCGATACTGGGGCCGGCCAGCCTGCCGCCCAACACGCTGCACTTCGCCACGCCCAACGACCGGGCGCTGCTGGCCAGCGCGATCGACCGCATCCTGGCCCGCCTGCCGCAAGCCGAGCGCGCCGCCATCGACCGGCGCTGGCTGGATGCACGGCTCGGCTGGGCTGGCGAGCCCCCCTTGTTGGCAGCGCAGGAACGGCAATGGCTGCGCGAACTGCCGGTGCTGCGGGTGGCCTACGACCCGAGTTGGGCACCGCTGACCGTGCGTGGCGCCGATGGGGCGATGTCGGGGATGCTGGGCGACTACCTGCAGCACATGCAGGACCAACTCGGCCTGCGCGTGCAGGCCGTTCCGGCAGGCGACTGGCGCCAGGCGCGCGCGCTCATCGCCGCCGGCAAGGCCGACATCGCGCCGGCCAGTGACGATGCCGGCTATGGACCCGAGTGGCGGTTGACCCGCCCACTGGTCAGCTTTCCGTGCGTGATCGTCACGCGCCGCGACAGCGACACCATCGCCGGCCTCGATGACCTGGCCGGCAAGCGCATCGCCGTCAGCGACCCGGACGTCGCCTCGCGATTGGCGCGCAACCTGCATGACCTGATCCAGGTCGATGTGGCAAGCGACAGCGAAGGCCTGCGGCAAGTCGTCAATGGCTCCGCCGATGCGTACGTGGGCAATCTGGCGTCGGTGGACAACCAGCTGCGCGACCACGCATTCGGCAACCTGCACGTGGCCGCGCCGGCCGGCTTCTCCGACCACATCGGCCTGGCGGTACGCGCGCCGTACGCGCAGCTGGTGCCGCTGCTCGACCGCGTCACTGCCGACATGGGCGAGGATGCCCGGCAGGAAATCCGCAGGCGTTGGCTCAAGGTCGACTACGACTACGGCATCGCGCGCCCGGTGGTGTGGTGGAGCAGCGCGCTGGCGTTGCTGATCATCGGGCTGCTCGTGGCGGCCTACCTGCGCCTGCGCGCCGAGATCGCACGCAGGCGCGAATCCGACGAGCGCCTGCGCGAGATCTCGCGCAACCTGCCCGCCGTGGTGTTCAAGCTTCGCCGCTCGCGCGAGGGCGATTACCGGTTCACCTACGTCACCGGCAATCCACGCCCGCTGTTCGGGCTGGACGCAGAGCAGATCATGGCCGACGCCAGTGCGGTGTTCGCGCGCATCCGCGCGGAGGACCAGCCGGCGCTGCAGGCGGCGTTCGAGCACTCCGCGCGCACCCTGGAGCCTGTCACCTGCGATTTCCATGCCGCAGGCGATGAAGGGGCGCGCTGGATTTCCCTCAATGCGGTGCCGCGGCGCGCAGATGCCGATGCCGTGCACTGGTCTGGCTACTGGGACGATTCCACCGCCCTGCATGCCCAGAACGACGCACTGGAACGCGCACGCGCGGCCGCGGTGGATGCGGCGGCGGCCAAAGCGCACTTCCTCGCGGTGATGAGCCATGAGATCCGCACGCCGATGGCCGGACTGGTTGGGCTGCTGGAACTGCTGGGACGCACGCCATTGGCGCCGTCGCAACGCCAACTGTTGTCCACCAGCATGGAATCTGCCGCATCGCTGCGGCAGATTCTCGACGACGTGCTCGATTTCTCGAAAGCCGAAGCCGGCGAGATGGAGCTGGAAAGCATCGACATGGACCTGCGCGAGATCGCCAGCGCGGCCCTGGAGATCACCTTGCCGCAGGCGCGCGGAAAAGGACTGAACGTGCGGTTGTCGATCGACCCGGCGTTGGCCAGCCTGCATGCGGGTGACCCCTATCGCCTGCGGCAGGTGCTGCTCAATCTGCTGGGCAACGCGGTGAAGTTCACCGCCGAAGGTGAGGTATCACTGGCGCTCGACGTCGACGAGACCTCGTCGAGGAAGGAAGGCGAGCTTCAGTGGGTTCGCATCGAAGTCCGCGACACCGGCGTCGGGATCGCGCCTGACCAGCAGGCACGACTGTTCCGGCCTTTCGTCCAGGCAGATGCCACCATGACACGCCGCCATGGCGGTACGGGGTTGGGGCTCTCGATCAGCCGGCAGCTGGTGGCGCTCATGGGCGGCGAACTTCAGCTGGACAGCACGCCCGGCGAGGGCACGCGGCTCACCGTGGCATTGCCCCTGACGGTGCGCAGAATGGCGGGAGATGACGCGGAACTGGCTGGGCACCGTGTGCACGTGGAGATAGCCGAGGTGGCGCTGCGCGAGGCGGTCGTCGACCTGCTGCGGGGTTGGGGCGTCGTGATGCAGGAGGAAGACGCCGAAGCCTGGCTGCTTGATACACCGCCCGACCATGCCCACGCCAGCCGCAGCATCGTGCTGCGCAAGCCCCCACATGACCTGCGCGACAGCCTGCAGGTGGACAGCGACCCGCTGCTCCCGGGCCGCCTGCGCCGCGCGTTGCTCGCGGTCCTCCATCCCACAGCCGAGGACATCCCGCGCGATCCGGCGCCACGACGCCACATCGCGCCGATCCTG
The DNA here is from genome assembly GCA_023386795.1 of Pseudomonadota bacterium. Classification (GTDB taxonomy): domain Bacteria; phylum Pseudomonadota; class Gammaproteobacteria; order Xanthomonadales; family Xanthomonadaceae; genus Stenotrophomonas_A. Next base: position 35,199 of record JAEWJB010000079.1, on the reverse strand, counting down.
GTGGTCGACGACCACCCCACCAACCAGATGCTGATCGGGCTGCAGCTGGAGGAACTGGGCTATCCGCACGTCATCGTCGGCGACGGCCAGGCCGCGCTGGGGAGCGTGGCGGCGCAGCGCCCGTCCCTGGTCCTCACCGACATCAGCATGCCGGTGATGGATGGCCATGCCTTGGCGCGCCATCTCCGCGAACAGGAACAAGCCGGTGGCCAGCGTCTGCCGATCATCGCGATGACCGCCAACGTGCTCGATGAATCATCCTCGGCGGACCTCGATGCGCATCTCCACAAACCGGTCGACCTCGCGCAGTTGGCGGCCGTCTTGTCGCGCTGGCTGCCTGACGAGGAGGAGGACGCGGACGCGCGCGACGACAACCCAGCGGCCCAGCGCCTGCGTGAACGGCATGGAGCGCATCTCGGCTTGCTGCTCGATACCTTCCTGGACACCACCACGCAGGATCGCCTGGCCCTCGAAACCGCCATCGCGCACGAGGATGCGCGGGAGGCGGCGCAACGCATCCATCGCATCAGCGGCGCCTTGGGCTACCTGGGCTACACGTCGCTGGCACTGTCGGGGCGCGACCTGAGCCACGCACTGGAACATGCCGCGCTGGCGTCTCATCACAGCGCCTGCGCGCACTTCCTGCGGCAGTTGGACGAGGTGTGTGATGAGCTTCGGCAACTGCGCACGCAAGCCCACTGATGCAGGCACGCGACACTTCGCCGCAGCGCCACCGCATCAGCCGCGCTCTTTGATTTATCGAATACCCCTCCTGTCCCGTGGTTGTTAGCTTGGCGCGCATTGAAGCTCTCCCGCTGCAGCACCCGGCTCGACCATGGTTTCCAACAGCTCCGCCCTGCCCTTCTCCGCCGCCCAGAGCGAGGCGGACACCCGCCGGGCCTCGCCCTCCGCGAAGCGCCACTGGTTGTGCCGTGAACTGGTCCAGCATTCCGTGGACGCGCTCGGCGCCTCGCGACTTTCCCCCAGCGTCATCGACCTGGAGCACGAGCTGACGTTCTGGCGCGGTCATTACCAGCGCACCGCCGCCTGGCACCGCGACGTCCTGCCCTTCAACGAATACGTGCCGGCGTTCACGCTGGGCATCGGCCTGTTCCTCCAGTGCCATGACTGCCTGGTCGAGGCACTGAACGAGCGCATGGTCGCGCTGCGCTACGCCCGGGTGCGCCGTCGCTCGCGCGTGGAGTGGCATGAAGCGTGGCAAGCCGTCCATGCCGCCTATCTGCGTCTGCAGGCGCACTGGGAAGCCGCGCCTGCCCGACAGGTCCAGGCGGACACGGCCCCCGAGTCCGCCATGGCCGTCCTTGCCGCGCGCCGCCCCTCCGCTTCGCTGCTGCCGCCGCGCGCCCGGCGCAGCCGGGCACAACCCGCCTGAGTGGAGGGCGCCATGTACACGCCATGCCAGCCCTTCCCCCAAGATACGACGCGCTGGCGCAGGCCGACCACGCCATGAGGCCACGTACCGCCCGAACCGCGGTAGCGCTGCGACACGCGCCGCACGACAGCATGGGGTCCTTGCGCCCCATCCTGGAGAGCCGCGGGTACCGCACGCGCTACACGCTGACCTCTGCCGAGCGCGCCCGCGCCATTGATCCGCTGGACATCGACATCCTGCTCGTCATCGGACATCTCCCCTTGCGGGCAGACCTGGCGACGACGCCCTTTCCCAGGGAAGTGATCGACCTGATCCGCGTCCGGGCGCATTACGGGCTTCCGCTGCTAGGCATCGACTTCGGCGCCCAGCTCATCGCGCACTCGCTCGGCGGCGAAAACCGCCCATTGGCGCGGGCCGAGATCGGCCTGGCGCCGGTGCAGCTCACCGAAGCGGGCAAGCGCTCTTGCCTCGCACCACTCGGCCACGCCACCCCCGTGCTGCGCTGGCATGGGCACGCCATCACATTGCCATCAGGTTTCGAGTGCCTGGCGACTACGCCGCAAGGGGTGGTACAGGCCTTCCGGCACGGCAAGTCGACGCTCGGCCTGCAATTCCACCTGGAGGCCGATCACGACTACCTTCATGCCCATCTCAATGCGCTGCGCACCTCGCTGACGGTCGTCGGCATCGATGGGAACATTCTCCGCACGCAGGCCACCGAAAGCCTGCAGCGGATGCGCCATGCCTGCCATGCGGTGATGACGCGCTGGCTGGACGAAGTAGATGGCAGCGACGGCGCGCTGCCGGAGCCGGCCCAGCCCTGGGACTGAGCCGGCGGCAGGCGTCACTTCACCGAGTACACCAGGTTCAACATGGTGACCGTGTCGGTCTTCTTGAAGCCCGGATCGACATCACTGTTGTAGCGCACCTGATAGCCGGCCTTGAGCGCCAGGCGTTCGGTCATCGAGACCTGCAGGCCGATGTCGTTCTGCACGAAGGTGTTCCAGCGGCCCGACTCCACCAGGAAAGTGTCGAGCAGGCGCGCGCTGTCAGTGAGCTGCCAGCTGAAGTCAGCCAGGCCACGCACGATCCCCTCATTCTCGACAGCGCCACTGGAAGCATCATGGCTGCGCCGAAAGCCCGGGCCGATCTCCGTCACCAGGTGCATGCGCTTGTCATCGCGCCAGCGATAGCCGTAGCTGGCCGCCGCCACGCCGCGCCACAGGTAGCTGGCGAAGTTGTCGTGGTCGTAACGCACCGAGCCGATGAGATAGCTGCGCTTGCTCAGGTCGAACGCGGAAGAAAAGGCCATGCCGTAACGGTTGGCCGTGTCTTCCATCTCGGAAGTGGGTTCGCCACCGGCGGGCGAGTAGACATCCACCTCGCCTCGGTTACGCAGCCAGAAAGCAGAAGCGTCGTGGTGCCAGCGACCTTCGTCCAAACCTACCGACAATAACGCGTTGATGTTCTGCGAGCGGGTATTGCCGGTGGCGCTCGTCAGCCCCAGCTCTCCGCTGCCGGTCCACCGGGCAGCCGGCGCCGGCGCGTCCTGCGCGAGCGCCGGAAAGGAAACCACCATCGCCGCGGCGAGCGCGGACCGAACACACTTGCGATACATCAGACTACCCGTGGGATTTGAGGAACGGGCAATCTAGTGACGCGACAACACCCTCGATATTAGATACTTCGCACGCTCCGCCGGCCCATGCGACTCAGGTTCCAGCCGGCTCGCTGTGTTCGACAATCAGCTGGATCGCCTCGCCGCCCCGGTAGTCGTCGCGCACCAGCCGATACGCCAGGCGCATGCGCGCTTCCGGGGCCTGGCCCTTCCAGCCGTCGAAATGGATCGCGTTGATCGGCGCGCGTACGCCGGCCAGCCGCAACGTGTAGCGCAGGTGGCGTTCCTTCAGCGGGCGCCACTGGACGATGTCGAACACGTCATCGAACAACGGCTCGGGGAAAGCCTGCCCCCAGGGGCCGGCCATCTGCAGGGCGTCGGCGTGTCGCCAGTCGAATTCGTGCGGGGCCAGCTCACCGTCGCTGAGCAGTTCGGCCTGCAGGTCGGCGGCATCCACTTGCCGCGCGACCTGCGCCAGCAGCGCTTGGCCGAACAGCGGCAGCGCGGCGCGCGGCAGGCTCAGGCCGGCAGCCATCGCATGGCCCCCGAACCGCTCGATCAGGCCGGGGTGGCGTGCATCGATGGCGGCCAGCACGTCGCGCATATGCAGGCCGGCGATCGAGCGCGCCGAGCCGCGCAGTACATCGGCCCCGGGCTCGGCGGGGGCGAAGGCAACCACCGGGCGATGCAGACGATCCTTCATGCGCGATGCCACCAGCCCGATGACGCCGGGGTGCCACTGGTCATCGAACAGGCAGGCGGCCAGCGGCGCTTCGCCTTCGGCTTGCAGCAGGGCGCGCGCTACCGCCGCTTCGGCCTCGTCGGTCATCGCCTGCTGCACGGCCCGGCGCTCGGCATTGATTTCTTCCAGCAGGCTTGCGATTTCGCGCGCCCGCTGCGGCTGCTCGCACAGCAACAGTTCGATGCCCAGCGCCATGTCTTCCAGGCGACCGGCCGCGTTCAGACGCGGCGCCAATGCATAACCGATGTCGCTGGCGGTCAGGCGCGAGGCATCGCGGCCGCAGACCTCGATCAACGCCTGCAGGCCCACGCAGCCTTTGCCCTGCCGCAGGCGTCGCAGGCCCGCCAGCACCAGGGCGCGATTGTTGACGTCCAGCGGCACGAGGTCAGCCACCGTGCCGACCGCCACCAGGTCCAGCAGTTCGGCCAGGTCCGGGCCCATGCCATCGACGAAGGCGCCGCGGCGGCGCAATTCGGCGCGCAGTGCCAGCAGGACGTAGAAGATGACGCCGACGCCCGCAAGGGCCTTGCTCGGGAAGCCGTCGCCGGACAGGTTGGGATCGACGATGGCATCGGCCGGCGGCAGCTGCTCGCCCGGCAAGTGGTGGTCCGTGACCAGCACGGTCCAGCCACGCGCGCGGGCGGCCGCCACGCCGGCGTGGCAGGCAATGCCGTGGTCAACGGTCACCAGCAATTCGGGCTGCAGCGCGGCGAGTTCTTCCACCAGCGCCGGGGACAGGCCATAGCCGTGCACCCGCCGGTTGGGGACCGCATGGGTGACGTCGGTGGCACCCAGCATGCGCAGCCCGCGCACGCCGACCGCGCAGGCGGTGGCGCCATCGCAGTCGAAATCGCCCACGACCAGGATGCGCTGCCCTGCCGCGATCGCATCGGCCAGCAACGTCGTGGCCGATGCGATGTTGCTCAGGGCGGTGGGCGGCAGCAGGCCGGCAAGTTTGGGCTGCGCGGCATGCACGTCCTGCGCACCGCGCGCGGCATACAGCCGGCGAAGCAGCGGCAGCGTGTCATCGGGCCATTCGCCCGCCACGCCCACGGCCCGGCGGACGATCTTCGCTTCTGCCCTCATCCAGCCAGGCCGGTCCACGGGCGGCGCCAGAAGCGCCAGCGCTGCGAAGGCGCGAGCGTCAGCGCCGTGCCGTCCTGGAAATCGAGCGTCAGGTGGCCGAGTTCGCCGCGCTGCATGGCCTGCAGCAACGGCTGCACCACATCGTCGGTGAACTGTTGCAGAGAACGCAGGTGGCGCAGGTCCACCAACGCATCGACTTCGCCGTCCGCATCCACCGCCACGCCGGCTGCCTTGGCCAACGCGCGCAACAGGGATTCGCGGCTGCGGACCTGGCCGTAGGGCGATCGCACCGCATCGGGCAAGCGTCCACCGCCCCAGAACCACAGCGAATTGATCGCCGGTTTGCCGCGCGCGATACGCTGGCGGTTCCAGGCATGCTGGTGCAGCAACACCTGCGATTCGGTCAGCAGCGCGCGCCAGCGGCGGGCGCCCTCGCCCTGCGGCAGATGGGCGAACAGGTCATCGCCCAATGCATCGTCGGGCTCGGCGAAATCGGGGAGCTCGGCCTGCGGGGAAAGCCGCAGGTACCAACGCGACGGGTCCGGCGCATCCAGCACGAAGCCGGCGTCGGCGAACAGCGGTCGCAGGTCCGGCAGCAAGGCGGCGGCATCGGCGGCCTCCAGGCCCAGCGATTCACCGTGGGCCATCATCCTGGCGCCATGCATGTCCGGCACTACATAGGCCGGATCGGCCCGCAGCCAGGTGGCACCGGCGGCATCACCGGCGTCGAGTTGGCGCGTCAAAGCCGCCACCGGCCAGGTGGCCGGTTCGATCCGGAAGTGGCGAAGCAGCTGCGCGCGTTCACCCGCTTCGACGCTGCGCCGGTCGGCCCGCGACAGCGCCCGGGCGACGGGGTCGGCCGCCAGCGTGCCCGGCAGGCGGCCGCGGTCCGGCAACAGCAGGGTCGCCGTGGCCATGGATCAGGCGAGGTAGGCGACGCTGACCACTTCGTACTCGCGCTGGCCGGCGGGCGCGTCGATGGTGACGCTGTCGCCTTCCAGCTTGCCGATCAGCGCCCGCGCCAGCGGCGAGGAAATCGCGATCAGGCCCTGCTTGATGTCCGCCTCCAGGTCACCCACGATCTGGTAGCGCTTCTCCTCGTCGGTCTCCACGTCGGCCAGCGTGACGGTGGCACCGAACACGATCTTGCTGCCGGCGCCGAGCTTGGTCACGTCGATCACCTCGGCGTGGGACAGCTCACCCTCCAGCTGCTTGATGCGGCCTTCGATGAAGCCCTGCTCCTCGCGCGCGGCGTGGTACTCGGCGTTCTCCTTGAGATCGCCGTGCTCGCGGGCCTCGGCGATGGCGGTGATCACCTTCGGGCGCTTGACCGACTTCAGGTGGTCGAGCTCCTCGCGCAAACGCTGCGCGCCCTTGGCGGTGATGGGGGCTCTCATGCTTCCAGCTCCTTGTGCAGTTCCTGCAGCGACCACACCGGGCCAGTTCCGCGGAACTCGAGTGAATTCACCAGCGCGCGGGCGCCGGCGATGGTGGTCGAATAGGTCACGCGCTGCTGCAGCGCTTCCCGTCGGATCGAGAACGAGTCGGCGATCGCCGCCCGGCCCTCGGTCGTGTTGACGATATACACGATTTCGCCATTCTTGATCGCGTCCACGATGTGCGGGCGGCCTTCGACGACCTTGTTGACGATCTCGCATTCCAGGCCGTGCTCCTGCAGCCACGCACCGGTGCCGCGGGTGGCGACCAGGCTGAAGCCGCGCTCGACCAGCGCCTGCGCCACCGGCAGCACGCGCTTCTTGTCCGGGTCACGCACCGAGACGAACGCCTTGCCCGGCTGCGGCGCCTTGATGCCGCCGGCCTCCTGCGCACGCGCCAGCGCCGCGCCGAAGCTGCGGCCCACGCCCATCACCTCGCCGGTGGAGCGCATCTCCGGCCCGAGGATCGGGTCAACGCCCTGGAACTTGGCGAACGGGAAGATCGCTTCCTTCACCGAGTAGTAGTCCGGCACGACTTCCTTCGTGGCGCCCTGCTCGGCCAGCGTCTTGCCGGCCATGCAGCGCGCGGCGATCTTGGCCAGCGGCACGCCGATCGCCTTGGAGACGAACGGCACGGTGCGCGAGGCGCGCGGGTTCACTTCCAGCAGGTAGACGTTCTCGCTGCCGTCGTCGTTGGTCTGGATGGCGAACTGGGTGTTCATCAGGCCGACCACATTGAGCGCCTTGGCCAGCTCGACGACCTGGCGGCGCAGCTCGTCCTGCGTCGCGGCCGACAGCGAGTACGGCGGCAGCGAACAGGAGGAGTCGCCCGAATGGACGCCGGCTTCCTCGATGTGCTCCATCACGCCGCCGATCAGCACGTTGCCGTCCCGGTCGGCGATGATATCCACGTCCACTTCCACCGCGTTGTCGAGGAAGCGGTCCAGCAGCACCGGGGAGTCGTTGGACACCTTCACCGCGTCGCGCACGTAGCGCGCCAGGTCCGATTCGCCGTAGACGATTTCCATCGCGCGGCCGCCCAGCACGTAGCTCGGGCGCACCACCAGCGGATAGCCAATCTCGCGCGAGAGTACCAGCGCCTCGTCGGCGTTGCGCGCGATGCGGTTCGGCGGCTGCTTCAGACCCAGCTTGTCGACCAGCTGCTGGAAGCGCTCGCGGTCCTCGGCCAGGTCGATGGAATCGGGCGAGGTGCCGATCACCGGCACGCCGTTGGCTTCCAGCGCGCGCGCCAGCTTCAGCGGGGTCTGGCCGCCGTACTGCACGATCACGCCCTTGGGCTGTTCCAGCTCGACGATCTCCAGCACGTCTTCCAGCGTCAGCGGCTCGAAGTACAGGCGGTCGGAGGTGTCGTAGTCGGTGGAGACGGTTTCCGGGTTGCAGTTGACCATGATGGTCTCGAACCCGTCCTCGCGCAGAGCCAGCGCGGCGTGCACGCAGCAATAGTCGAACTCGATGCCCTGGCCGATGCGGTTCGGGCCGCCGCCCAGGATCATGATCTTGTCGCGGTTGCTCGGCGCCGCTTCGCACTCGTCCTCGTAGGTCGAGTACAGGTAGGCGGTGCTGGTGGCGAACTCGGCGGCGCACGAGTCCACGCGCTTGTACACCGGGCGCACCTTGTGCGCGCGGCGCAGCGCACGGATGCCGGCCTCGTTGGTACCGGTCAGCTCGGCCAGGCGCGCATCGGAGAAACCGGCGCGCTTGAGCTTGCGCAGGCGCGCGGCGTCGAGGGCGCCCAGGCCGTCTGCGGCGACCTGCTGCTCGGTGGCGATGATCTCCTCGATCTGGTCGAGGAACCACGGATCGATATAGGAGAGGTTGTAGACCTCCTCCACGCTCATGCCGGCACGGAAGGCATCACCGACGTAGAACAGGCGCTCCGGACCCGGCGCCTTGAGTTCTCGGCGCAGCGTGGTCAGGTCGTCGGCATCGGCGAGGTTCAGACCGGTCGGGTCCAGGCCGATCTTGCCGGTTTCCAGTCCACGCAGCGCCTTCTGCAGCGATTCCTGGAAGGTGCGACCCATCGCCATTACCTCGCCCACCGACTTCATCTGGGTGGTCAGGCGGGCGTCGGCCTGCGGGAACTTCTCGAAGGCAAACCGGGGAATCTTGGTGACCACGTAGTCGATCGACGGCTCGAACGAGGCCGGGGTCAGGCCGCCGGTGATCTCGTTCTTCAGCTCGTCCAGCGTGTAGCCGACCGCCAGCTTGGCCGCGACCTTGGCGATCGGGAAGCCGGTGGCCTTGGAGGCTAGCGCCGAGGAACGCGACACGCGCGGGTTCATCTCGATCACCACGACGCGGCCGGTGTTCGGGTTGATGCCGAACTGCACGTTGGAACCGCCCGTGTCCACGCCGATCTTGCGCAGCACCGCGATCGAGGCGTCGCGCAGGCGCTGGTATTCCTTGTCGGTCAGGGTCTGCGCCGGGGCGACGGTGATCGAGTCGCCGGTATGCACGCCCATCGGGTCGAGGTTCTCGATCGAGCAGACGATGATGCAGTTGTCCGCGGTGTCGCGGACCACCTCCATCTCGAATTCCTTCCAGCCCAGCACCGATTCCTCCACCAGCACCTCGGTGGTCGGCGACAGTTCCAGGCCGCGGTTGACGATCTCGATCAGCTCTTCACGGTTGTAGGCGATGCCGCCGCCGCTGCCGCCCAGGGTGAAGCTGGGGCGGATGATGGTCGGGTAGCCGACGCGGGTCTGGATCTCCAGCGCTTCTTCCAGCGTGTGGGCGACGGCCGCCTTCGGGCATTCCAGGCCGATCTCGCCCATGGCCACGCGGAACAGCTCGCGGTCTTCGGCCATGCGGATCGCTTCGCGCTTGGCGCCGATCAGCTCGACGTTGTACTTCTCCAGCACGCCGTGGTCGGCCAGGTCGAGCGCGCAGTTCAGCGCGGTCTGGCCGCCCATGGTCGGCAGCAGCGCGTCGGGCTTCTCCTTGGCGATGATCTTCTCGACCGTCTGCCAGTTGATCGGCTCGATGTACACGGCGTCGGCCATGTTCGGGTCGGTCATGATGGTGGCCGGGTTGCTGTTGACCAGCACCACGCGGTAACCCTCGTCACGCAGCGCCTTGCACGCCTGCGCGCCGGAGTAGTCGAACTCGCAGGCCTGGCCGATGACGATCGGGCCGGCGCCGATGATGAGGATGGTCTGGATGTCTGAGCGCTTGGGCATTTTCTTCTCGAGATCTGGGCGGTCGCGGGGCGGCGGCCGCCTGTCAGGATGGATCGGTGGAGAGCAGCGGACGGTGCACGGGGGATGGGGACCGGCGGGCGCCATGCGCGCGCCGGCCGCCGCTCACGCCTTGTGCTCGCCGATCAGCGCGATGAAGCGGTCGAACAGCGGCGCCACGTCGCGTGGGCCCGGCGAGGCTTCCGGGTGGCCCTGGAAGCTGAAGGCCGGCGCGTCGGTCAGGGCAATGCCCTGGTTGGTGCCGTCGAACAGCGAACGGTGCGTCACCCGCACATTGGCCGGCAAGGTCGCCTCGTCCACCGCGAAACCGTGGTTCTGCGAGGTGATCATCACCCGCCCATCGTCCAGGTCCTGCACCGGGTGGTTGGCACCGTGGTGGCCGTGGCCCATCTTCACGGTCTTCGCGCCGGCGGCCAGCGCCAGCAGCTGGTGGCCCAGGCAGATGCCGAAGGTCGGCACCTTGCGCGCCACGAATTCCTTGATCGCGGCGATGGCGTAATCGCACGGTTCCGGGTCGCCCGGGCCGTTGCTGAGGAACACGCCGTCCGGGTTCATCGCCAGCACCTCGGTGGCCGGGGTCTGCGCCGGCACCACGGTGACCTCGCAGCCGCGCTCGGCGAGCATGCGCAGGATGTTGAGCTTCACGCCGTAGTCGTAGGCCACGACCTTGTACTTCGGCGCCGCGCTGACGAATTCATTGCGGTCCAGGTCCAGCTGGCCCTCGGTCCACGGGTAGGCCTTGTCGGTGCTGACCACCTTGGCCAGGTCCATGCCCTTCAGCCCCGGGAACTTGCGCGCCGCTTCCAGGGCCTTGTCGACGTCGATGTCGTTGCCGGCCATCAGCGCGCCGTTCTGGGCGCCCTTCTCGCGCAGGATGCGGGTGAGCTTGCGGGTGTCGATGCCGGAGATGGCCACCACGCCGCGTGCCTGCAGCCATTGCGGCAGCGAGGCCTGGCTGCGCCAGTTGCTCGGGCGGCGCGGCACGTCGCGCACGATCAGGCCGGCCGACCAGACCTTGCGGGCCTCGTCGTCCTGGTCGGTGAAACCGGTGTTGCCGATATGCGGGTAGGTCAGCGTGACCAGCTGGCGGGCGTAGGACGGGTCGGTGACGACCTCCTGGTAGCCGGTCATGGCGGTGTTGAACACCACTTCGCCGACCGACAGCCCGGGGGCGCCTACGGATTCACCCTCGAACACGGTGCCGTCTTCGAGGACAAGGATTGCGGGTTGGGTCACGGGAATCTCGCTGTGGCTGCGGGGGACTCCGAGATGCACCGGCCAAAATCCGGTTGCAGCAAAGCGCGGACGCGGTGCTGGGGACCGGTCCGACGCTAGGTTCGGGCAAGCGGGAATTGTAGCGGCAAGCGCCCGGCACTGCCAGTGTGAATACGGAATGCCGCTATTCCATCATGGCGTTCCGTGCGCTGCGTTCAGCCAAGCAGATCGCGCACGCGATACAGCCCCGGCGCGCGCCCGTGCAGGCGCTTGGCCGCATGCAGCGCGCCACGGGCGAAGATGTCGCGGTTGGTCGCGCGGTGCACCAGCTCGATGCGCTCGCCCAGGCCGGTGAACTGGACCAGGTGCTCGCCGACGATGTCGCCTGCGCGCAGGCTGGCATAGCGCGGTTGCGCGCCACTGCCGGTGGCGGCCTCGCCCAGCGTGAGCGCCGTGCCCGAGGGGGCATCCTGCTTGTGGATGTGGTGCGATTCGACGATGTCGCAATCCCAGCCGGGCAGCGTGCCAGCAGCGCGTTCGACCAGATCGGCCAGCACCGCCACGCCCAGGCTGAAGTTGGATGCCCACACCAGCGGGATCTGCGTGGCCGCCTGCGCCAGCGCTTCGCGCTGCTCGGCCGCCAGCCCGGTCGTGCCGGACACCAGCGCCACCTTGCGCTGCACGCACAGCGCCAGCAAAGGAGAGAAGCCTTGCGGGAGGCTGAAATCCACCGCTACGTCGAACGCCGGCGCGCCTGCCAGCTCACTCGCCGCGAAATGCGGCACGCCATCGACCACCCGTTGCGAGGGCGCCCGCCCGACCACGGCGGCCACCACGTTCAGTGCGGCGTCTTCGGCGGCCAGTCGCAGCAGGGCCTGGCCCATGCGCCCGGAGGCACCGTGGATCAGCAACTTGAGGGGGGCGGTCGGCGTATTCATGGGCGCAGGCTAGCCGCTGCGATCGAAGCTGGGAAGAGCTGCGAGGTCCGCATGCGCCAGCGCCCCTGCCTTCTTCCGGCGGCGACGCTCAGCCCGGCGCTGCGCCATGCAGGCGCTTGTCCCAGTTCTCCACCTGCCCCTGTGCCAGGCGACGCTCGAACAGCGTGCGCCACGAGGGCACCAGCGGAAGCCGCAGCACCTCCTCCAATAGGGCCGGCTCGATGCCGCGGCGGTACAGCAGCTCCGCCAATCGCACCAGCGGCCAATGCGGATACGGCCGCTCCTCCAGCGCCAGGACATCGCCCGCCGCCACCTGCCCCGGCGCCAGTACCCGGTAGTACCAGCCGGTGCGCCCGGTGTCCTGTACACGCCGCGCCATGTCCGGCACGCCGAAGCGGTCGGAGAGCTTCCAGCACGGCTGCCGCAGCTGCGACACCTCCACCAGCGCGGTGCCGAGGGTGAAGCGATCGCCCAGGCAGACATCGGCCTCGGTCAGGCCGGTGCTGGAGAGGTTCTCGCCGAACGCCCCGCCTGCGGCGAGCAACGGATGCTCGCCCAGCGCCTCGCGCCACGCGGCGTAATGATCGCGCGGATAATGGTGGACCGCCTTGTCCGGGCCGCCATGCACGCGCCGGTCGCCCTGCTCGTCGCCGGCCAGGCCGAGTTCGCCCACCTGGACCGGCCCGTCCACCAGGCGCTTGTCGATCGCGCTGCGGCTGCCGGGCCGGGTGAAATCCACGACCTTGCCAACGCGCACCTGTTCGATCCGTACGTCCACCGCCACCTCCCGCCTTTCCTGGGGTGATTATGCGACCCCGGCAGCCATCGCGCCGGTGATTCGGACATCACGCCAACGTGCCTGCAGCGGCGCCGGGCCGACGAGCGTGGTGCCTTCGCTGTGTCTGCGCGATAGCGCGTCACCTGCGCGAAATCCGGCGTCAGCATCTCGCACGGCGTCTTGTCGTCTGCTCGGCGAGCGCATGATCGTACCGCGCTTAGGACGCGCGTCCCCGCTGCGGAACATCGCCGGGAAAAGCCCTTAAGCTGTGGCGTCCCCCTCGGATCACCTCCATGCAGCTCAACGAACAACTCGTCCTCGTCACCGGTGCGGGCCGCGGCCTCGGGCAGGCCATCGCGCGCGCATTCGTCGCCCAGGGTGCGCAGGTAGTGATCAATTACCGCCGCAGCCAACAAGCCGCCGAAACGCTGGCCGGCGAACTCGGCGCCAAGGCGCTTGCGCTCGCCGCCGACGTGACCGACCCGGACGCCGTGCAAGGCATGCTTTCCCGCGCACAGGCGCATTTCGGCCGCCCGGTGAGCACCGTCGTCAACAATGCGCTGGCCGACTTCTCCTTCAACGGCGACGCCCGCGCGCGCCCCGACAGCATCGGCTGGAGTGACTTCGCCGCCCAGTTCGAAGGCAGCGTGCGAGGCGCACTCAACACCGTGCAGGCCGCCCTGCCCGGCATGCGCGCGCAGCACTTCGGCCGCGTGGTGAACGTGGGCACCAACCTGTTCCAGAACCCCGTGGTGCCCTACCACGACTACACCGCCGCCAAGGCCGCGCTGCTCTCGCTGACGCGCACGCTGGCCGGCGACCTGGGTCCGGACGGCATCACGGTGAACATGGTCTCCGGAGGCCTGCTGCGCACCACGGATGCCAGCGCCGCCACGCCCGAAGCGGTGTTCGATTACATCGCCTCGGCCACGCCGCTGCGCAGCGTCACCACGCCGGCCGAGTTCGCCGATGCAGTGCTGTTCTTTGCCTCGCCGTGGTCGCGGGCGGTCACCGGCCAGAACCTGGTGGTGGACGGCGGGTTGGTGCGGGATTGAGGGGATTCAGCGCTTCGGTGGCGTCGGCCCGCAGCTGTCGCATCCCCCGCAGGCGCCTGCGTTGCCGCTGGCCGGCGGCGCCAGCCGGCGCCCCCATCGCTGTGCCAGCGGAGAGGAACGCCGCAGCAGCGCCAGCGCCAGCGCCGAGCGGGTGCGCCGCCAACTGTTCGGAAACTGCTTCTTCCACACCACGCCCGCGCTGACCACGGCGGCCAGCGCGATGACGAGATACTGCAGCCACAGGCCCATGGTCAGCCCGCTCCCATCGCCTTGGCCAGCTGGTAGGTGATCAGCGAGGCCACGTAGGCGAGCGCGAACAGGTAGGTGGCCGCCCACGCCATCTGCTTCCACGAGTTGGTCTCGCGCTTGATCGTCGCCAGTGTGGACAGGCACATGGGCGCGTAGATGTACCAGACCAGCAGCGACAGCGCCGTGGCCAGCGACCAGCCGTCGTGGATCAGCGGCGACAGCGCCTGGGCCGCGGCATCGTCGTCGGCAGCCGACAGCGCGTACACCGTCGCCAGCGACGACACTGCCACCTCGCGCGCGGCCAGGCCCGGAATCAGGGCGATGCAGATCTGCCAGTTGAACCCCAGCGGCGCGAAGACCGCCGTCATCGCATGGCCGATGCGGCCGGCGAAGCTGTAGTCGATGGCCGGCAGCGTGGCGTCGGCCGGCGCGCCCGGGAAGGAAAGCAGTACCCACAGCAGGATGGTCAGCGCCAGGATGATGCCGCCCACGCGCTTGAGGAAGATCATGCCGCGCTCCCACAGCCCCAGCGCGAGGTCGCGCGGGTGCGGGATGCGGTAGGACGGCAGTTCCAGCAGCAGCGGATGCTCGCTCTTGTCGCGGCGCCACTTCTTCATCACCCACGAGACGATGAGCGCGCTGGCGATCGCCGCCGCGTACAGCCCGAACAACACCAGGCCCTGCTGGTTGAAGATGCCCCATACCGTCTTCTGCGGGATGAAGGCGCCGATGAGCAGCGCATACACCGGCAGGCGCGCCGAGCAGGTCATCAGCGGCGCGACGAGGATGGTCGCCAGCCGGTCGCGCGGGTCCTGGATGCTGCGCGTGGACATGATGCCCGGCACCGCGCAGGCGAAGCTGGACAACAGCGGGATGAACGAGCGGCCCGACAGCCCGGCGGCCGACATCAGCCGGTCGAGCAGGAACGCCGCGCGCGGCAGGTAACCCGATTCCTCCAGGGCCAGGATGAAGGCGAACAGGATCAGGATCTGCGGCAGGAACACGATCACCCCGCCCACGCCGGCGATGATGCCGTCGGTGAGCAGGCTGGTGAGCGGGCCTTCCGGCAGCACCGAGCCGACCCACGCGCCGAGCGCGCTGGTGCCGGCGTCGATCAGGTCCATCACCGGGGTGGCCCAGGCGTAAACCGACTGGAAGATCAGGAACATCAGCACGATGAACGTTGCCAACCCGAATACCGGGTGCAGCAGCCAGCGGTCCAGCGCGTCGTCGATGCGGCTGGTGCGTTCGGGCATCTGTACCGCGGCGGCGAGGATCTGCCGCACCAGCGCGTGATAGTTGCCATCCTCCGGCGGCGTGGCGGCCGGTGCGGCCAGCTGCGGCGCCAGCGCGTCGATCTTCTCCACCAGCGCCTGCGCGCCATGGCGGCGCACCGCCACCGTCTCCACCACCGGCACGCCGAGCGCGTGCTCCAGCGCCTGCCGGTCGATGACGATGCCGCGCCGCTGCGCGGCGTCGACCATGTTCAGCGCCACGATCATCGGCCGGCCCAGTTCGCGCAGCTCCAGCGCGAAGCGCAGGTGCAGGCGAAGGTTGGTGGCGTCCATCACGCATACCAGTACGTCCGGCGCCGCTTCGCCCGGATAGAAGCCGCGGCACAGGTCGCGGGTGATCGCCTCGTCCAGGCTGGCCGGATGCAGGCTGTAGGCACCCGGCAGGTCCAGCACCGCGAACTCGCGCCCGGACGGCGCACGCAGGTGGCCTTCCTTGCGCTCGACAGTGACGCCGGTGTAGTTGGCGACCTTCTGCCGGCTACCGGTCAATTGGTTGAACAGGGCGGTCTTGCCGCAGTTGGGATTTCCCACCAGGGCCAGGCGCAGCGGGGCGGCCACGGCGTTCATGCGACGCCCCCGTCCGCCTGCACCTGCACCCGCGCCGCTTCGCTGCGACGCAAGGCAAAGCGCGTATAGCCCACCTGCACGAGCAACGGTTCGCGACCCACCGGCCCGACCGCCACCACCTTCACCTCTTCCCCGGCGACGAAGCCCAGCTCGCGCAGACGACGCGAGATCGCATCATTCGCGTGGCGGTCTTGCACGGACTCGACGAGGGCAGGCTGGTGCAGCGGCATATCGGACAACGTCACGGAACGCCCTGTGGGGATAGGAATGGTTCTCAACTGTACCACGCGCCGCGCCGCGTCATGGCCGTCCCCACCCCGCTGGTTATCATGGATGCATCGTTCCAGGAGCGGGATGCCATGCACGAGGCGGTACTGTCGATCGAAGACGCGGCGGGGGTGCGCACGCTGTGCCTGCAGCGCCCGGCCCTGCACAACGCCTTCGATGCCCGGCTGATCGCCGAACTCACCGCCGCGCTGGAACAGGCCGGCCGCGACCCGGCCGTGCGCCTGGTGGTGCTGGCCGGCGCGGGCGCGTCTTTCTCGGCCGGGGCCGACCTGCAGTGGATGCGCGGCATGGCCCGCGCCAGCGAGGCGGAGAACCGCCGCGACGCCGAGGCCCTGGCGCGCCTGATGCGCACGTTGGACGAGCTGCCGCGCCCCACCCTCGCCCGCGTCCATGGCGCGGCCTATGGCGGCGGCGTCGGGCTGGTGGCCTGCTGCGACATCGCCATCGGCAGCGATCAGGCCCGTTTCGGGCTGACCGAAAGCCGCCTGGGCCTGCTCCCCGCGGTGATCTCGCCGTACGTGATCGCCGCGATCGGGCCGCGCCAGGCGCGGCGGTGGTTCGCCAGTGCCGAGACCTTCGACGCGGCCACCGCGCAGGCCATGGGTCTGCTTCACCAGGTCGTCCCGGCCGCCGAGCTGGACGCGGCCATCGCCCGCCAGGTGCGCCTGCTGCTGGCGGCCGGCCCGCACGCCGTGGGTGCGGCGAAAGTACTGGTGCGCGAGGTCGCCGGTTGTCACGACCGCGACCGCCTGGACCATGACAATGCCGCGCTGATCGCCCGCTTGCGGGTGTCGGCCGAAGGCCAGGAGGGCCTGTCGGCCTTTCTCGACAAACGTACTCCGGCCTGGGTGCCGCAGGAGGATTGAATGCTCGACCACGTAGGCATCGGCTGCCGCGATTTCGCCGCCAGCCTGGCGTTTTACAAAGCCGCCCTGGCTCCCCTGCAGATGACGGTGGTGATGTCGGTGACCGCCGAACAGACCGGCGCCGGCGACCACGCCGGCTTCGGCCGCGACAAGCCGCTGTTCTGGATCGGCACGAAGGCGGACGCGGGCGGCGGCACCCATGTCGCCTTCGTCGCCGACACCCGCGCCCAGGTCGATGCCTTCCATGCCGCGGCGCTGGCTGCCGGCGGCCGCGACAACGGCGCCCCCGGGCTGCGGCCGCACTACCACCCGAACTACTATGGCGCCTTCGTGCTGGACCCGGACGGCAACAACATCGAGGCGGTCTGCCATCGCCCGTGACCGGGCCGGCACCAGGGACAGGAGCCCGCAATGAATGATTTCGTTCGCGTGGTCGAGGTCGGCCCCCGCGATGGCCTGCAGAACGAGAAGACCGCCGTCGCCACGGCGGACAAGATCGCGTTGATCGACCGTCTTTCCGCCACCGGACTGCGCACCATCGAGGCGACCAGCTTCGTCAGCCCGCGCTGGGTGCCGCAACTGGCCGACGCCGCCGAGGTCTACGCAGGCATCGACCGTCGCCCCGGCATCGCCTACCCGGTCCTGGTGCCCAACGAACAGGGTTACGAGCGTGCGCGTGCCGCGGGGGTGGCCGAAGTGGCGGTATTCACCGCCGCCTCCGAAGCGTTCAACCGCGCCAATACCAATGCCGGCATCGACGAGTCGATCGAACGCTTCCGGCCGATCCTCGCGCGCGCGGCCATCGACGGGGTGAAAGTGCGCGGCTACGTTTCCACCGTGCTCGGTTGCCCCTACCAGGGTGAAGTGGCCGTGTCGGCGGTGGTCGACGTGGCCCGTCGATTGCACGCGCTTGGCTGCTATGAAATTTCGCTCGGCGACACCATCGGCGTCGGCACGCCCTTGAAGGCGCGGCGGATGCTCGCGGCGGTCGCCGCCGAGGTGCCGATGGCTGCCCTGGCCGTCCACTTCCACGACACCTACGGCCAGGCCCTGGCCAATATCGCCGCCTGCCTGGAAGAAGGCGTGCGGGTGGTCGACAGTGCGGTGTCCGGCGCGGGCGGCTGCCCGTACGCCCGGGGCGCCAGCGGCAATGTCGCCAGCGAGGATGTGGTGTATATGCTGCACGGCATGGGCATCGACACCGGCATCGACCTCCCTTCGCTGGCGGCCACCGGCCGCTGGCTGGCGGGCCTGCTTGGCCGCGAGACCGGCAGCAAGGCCGGCCGCGCGTTGGCGGCGACATGAACGCCGGCGCCCGTTCCGGCTCGGCGGATCCCGGTGTGGACATCACGCCGGCGGACACGCTGGCCGAGATCGAGCGCTTCCTCGCCGTCCACCCGGACGACCCCGCCGCCCCCCTGCTGGCGCGTTGCGCCGAAGCGCTGCATTCCTCGCACATGCGTTACGAGGCGCTCTTCGATGCCGTGCCCGACCCGGTGAGCATCCTCAGCGAAACCGGCATCGTGCTGGACCTCAACAAGGCCGGCATCGCGGCCTACCAGCGCCCGCGCGAGGCCATCGTCGGGCAGCCGATCGAGCTGCTCAACCCGGACCTGCCGCGCGACCACCTCGACCCCGTGTGGGAAACGCTCAAGCGCGGCGAGACCTACGTCATCGAAGTCACCAACATGCGCGGGGACGGCAGCCGCTTCCCGGTGGAAGTGCACTCGGCCGGCTTCCAGTTCGATGGCAAGCCCTGCATCGTGGCGGTGGCGCGCGACCTCAGCGGACGCTGGCAGGCCGAATCGCGCTACCGGCTGCTGATGGAATCCATCGACAAGGGCGTGGTGCTGTTCGACCACGACCGCCGCATCGTCTCGGCCAACCCGGCCGCGCACCGCATCCTGGGCGTCACCGGCAACGAATCGCTGGGCGACCTGCTGCAGCCGGACGACTGGGTGATCGTGGACCAACACGGCCGCCACCTGCCGCGCGAGCAGTGGCCGATGAGCCGCGCATTCGCCGAAGGGCAGATCATCGCCAGCACCACGATGGGCCTGTACCACCGGCCGAAGGGACGGATGATCTGGATCTCGGTCACCTCGGTTCCGGTGTTTTCCACCGGCCGCGACCAGCCCGACCACGCCTTCGCACTGTTCTCCGACATCACCGAGCTCAAGCGCGACAGCGCGATCTTCGACCGGGCACAGTCGCTGGCGCACATCGGCGGCTGGGAGTGGAACCGCAGCCAGCAGCGCCTTTACCTCACCGAAGAGTCGCTGCGCATCCTCGGCCAGCCGGACGCGCCGCAGACCATGACCCAGCTGCTGGCCTGCCTGCGCGGGGACCACCAGACGCGGCTGGAAGCGGCGCTGATCGAAGCGGTCGCGCGCCAGTCCGGCTTCGAGCTGGAGCTGCAGGGCCAGCGTGGCGACGGGCATTCGTTCTGGGTGCGGATGATCGGCGAGGTGGAGAGCGGCGACCTGGCCTCCACGCGCATCGCCGGCACCTTGCAGGACATCACCGAGCGCAAGCAGACCGAGGAGACGCTGCGCATCCAGGCCCGCACCGACCCGCTGACCGGCATCATGAACCGCGACGCGGCGCTGAGCGATCTCGCCGCGCGGCTGTCCAACCCCACCCACGCCAAGGTCGCGGTGCTCTACATCGACCTGGACCGCTTCAAGACCATCAACGACGTGCTCGGCCACAACGCCGGCGACGAACTGCTGATCGAGGCGACCCAGCGCATCTCGCGCGCGGTGGGCACCGAAGGGCTGATCGCGCGTTTCGGCGGCGACGAGTTCCTGGTGGTCTGCGACACCCGCGACCTGGCCGACCAGCCCGAGCGCCTGGCGCAGGCCATCACCGAGGCCTTCGTGGCGCCCTTCCGCTTCGGCAAGGACGAGTTCTCCGTCACCGCCAGCATCGGTATCGCGCGCGCTCCGCAGGACGGCACGCGCCCGCAGCAGCTGATCCAGAACGCGGACATGGCGATGTACGACTGCAAGCGTCGCACCCGCAACGGCTGGCAGACCTTCAGCGCGGACCTGGCGCGCGCGCAGCAGGACCGCCTGCAGATCGAATCGCAGCTGCGCCGGGCCGCCGACCACGAGGAATTCCGCCTGGTCTACCAGCCGCAGGTGGACCTGCGGCACGGCCGGGTCGTGGCGGCCGAGGCGCTGATCCGCTGGCAGAACCACCAGCTCGGCGAGCTGCGGCCGGACCTTTTCATCAGCCATGCCGAAAGCACCGGCGACATCGTGCGCATCGGACGCTGGGTGCTGCACGAGGCCTGCCGGCAGGTGCGCGAATGGCTGGACCAGGGCCTGGGCGTGGTGCGCGTGGCGATCAACGTCTCCTACCGCCAGTTCGTCGGCGAAGACCTGGCCGAGCAGGTGCGCGAGGCGCTCGCCGAGTTCGACCTGCCCGGTTCGGCGCTGGAGCTGGAATTCACCGAGCGCGTGCTGATCGAGGACGCGCCGTCCACCCTGCAGACCTTCGCCGACCTGCGCGACATGGGCGTGGTGCTGACCATCGACGATTTCGGCGAAGGCTACAGCGCGTTGAACTACCTGCGCCGGCTGCCGATCCACGGGCTCAAGCTGAGCCAGCTGTTCGTGGAAGGCGTGCCGGGCAACCGCTCGGACGTGGCGGTATGCGAGGCGGTGTGCGGCATCGCCCGCAGCCTGGGGTTGGGGCTGGTGGCCGAGGGCGTGGAGTCGGAGGCGCAGCGGCAGTTCCTGCTCAAGCTCGGGGTACCGGTGGGCCAGGGGTTCCTGTTCGCGCCCGGCCTGCCGCCCGACGAATTCGCCCGCCGCCTGGAAGAACTGCAGCTGCCCCAGCTCACGCCTTGATGCCGCGCAGCACGGCGCCGGCAGGGCTTGGGCTAGAATCGCGCTTCTTTGTTTCCGGACTTTTCCTTCCTCATGCAGCCTGAATCCGTACGCGCGATCGTCACTGGCGGCGTCTCCGGCCTGGGCCTGTCGGTGGCCGCGCGCCTGGTCGCCGAAGGCGGCCGCGTGGCGCTGTTCGACGTCAACGACGACAAGGCCGCCGCGGCCGCGGCGCAGCTCGGCGAAAACCACGCCCGCTACTTCCGCACCGATGTCACCGACGAGGCGCAGGTCGCCGCGAACGTGGCCGAAGCGGCGGCCTTCCTCGGCGGCCTCAACACGCTGGTCAACTGCGCCGGCATCCTCGGCGCCGGCCGCGTACTGGGCAAGGAAGCGCCGATGCCGCTGGCGACCTTCCGCAACACCGTGCTGGTCAACCTGGTGGGCAGCTTCAATGTCGCCAAGGCCGCGGCCGACGTGATGCAGCACAACGCCGCCGGCGAAGACGGCGAGCGCGGGGTGATCGTCAATACCGCCTCCGTGGCTGCGTACGAAGGCCAGGTCGGCCAGGCCGCCTATTCCGCTTCCAAGGGCGGCGTGGTCGGCATGACGCTGCCGATGGCACGCGAACTGTCGCGCTTTGGCATCCGGGTGATGACGATCGCACCGGGCATCTTCTGGACGCCGATGGTCGATGGCATGCCCGAGGCGGTGCAGCAGTCGCTGTCGGCCTCCATCCCGTTCCCCTCGCGCCTGGGCCAGCCGGACGAGTTCGCCGACACCGTCGCCTTCATCCTGCGCAACCGCTACCTCAACGGCGAAACCATCCGCCTGGATGGCGCCGTGCGCCTGGCGGCCAAGTAACCCCTGTTCCTCCCTCCAAGAATTCCTGACATGAAAGCCAACGACATCAAGAAGGGCAACGTCGTCGAATACAACAACGGCGTGTACCAGATCCGCGACATCGAGCGCAGCTCGCCGCAGGGCCGCGGCGGCAATGTGCGCTTTCGCTTCATCATGTACAGCGTGCCGGGCGGCACCAAGCTGGACGCCAGCTTCGATGCCGACGACAACCTGACCGAGGTGGAACTGCTGCGTCGCCAGGCCACGTTCTCCTACAAGGACGGCGAGGCGTTCGTGTTCCTCGACGACGAGGACTACACCCCGTACACGCTGGATGCCGACGTGATCGGCGATGACGCCGGCTATATCACCGACGGGCTCACCGGCCTGTACGTGCAGGTGATCGACGACCAGCCGGTGGCGGTGCAGATGCCGCAGCACGTGACGCTGGAAGTGGTCGACACGCCGCCGGAGCTCAAGGGCGGCACGGCGACCAAGCGGCCCAAGCCGGCCAAGCTCAACACGGGCATCGAGATCATGGTGCCGGAGTACATCACCAACGGCGAACGCATCCTGGTGAACACCACCACCGGCGAATTCGGCGGGCGCGCGGACTGAGTCCGGGAACGGGGGCGGGCAAGCGCCCGCCCCACGTCACAATTCCACGAAGCGCTGGATCTTGCGGGCGAGCCAGCCGCTGAACACCAACGGCGCGTCCAGCGCCGACACGCAAATGCAGGGAACACCCGGCGCGGTCACCGGCTGGTGTTCGATCTCGTGGTCCAGGTCGGCCATGTCGCCCGGTGCGAACTGGCCGAGCGCATCGTGATAGGCCCCCTGCAGGATCTGCGTCAGCTCGCTGCGGCCGTGGCTGTGCATCGGCAACGATTTCCCCGGCGCGATCTTCAGCATGATCAGCTCCGGCATTCCCGCCGCGCGCAGGCAATGCACGCCGGGCGCCATCCAGCGCCAGCGCAGCGCACGATAGGACGTGCCGAAATACGGATGCAGGCTCGCCGGCAACGTGTCGGCGTCCACGGCCGGCGGCGGTGCGGTCACCCGCGCGGCCGGCGTCGCCACCGGCGCTTCCAGCTGCGCAAGCATGCGCTCGCGCAACGCCTCGCGCCGGGTGCCGGCATAGGTGTCGTGATGGGCCTGCTCCAGCAGCACCGCGCCGATGGCTTCGGCCTCGCCGAGCTGGCGCCGGCAATGCGCGCACTGCGACAGGTGGGTGCTGGCCACCACCGCGAGCGCGGGCGAGAGCGCGCCCGCCGCAAAGGCCACAAGGGTCGACTCGTGCAGGTGATGGTGGGGGTTCATGCCTGCCCCCCGATGCGTGCCTGCAGCCGCAGGAAAGCCCGGCGCAGGTGCGATTTCACCGTGCCCAGCGGCATGTCGAGCGCCGTGGCGATCTCGTGCTGGCTCTTGGCCTCGAAATAGGCCATGCGCATCAGACGCGCCTGCACCGCGGGCAGCTCGTTGATGCGCTGGCGCAGGCGCGCGTGGTCGGCGAACTGTTCGGCGCTGGAGCCAGCCTCCGGTACGTCGAGCGCGGCGGCGCACTCGACCACCTCCTGCGCATGCCGCCACGCCTGCTCGTGGCGGACGCGGTCGATGTGGAGATTGCGCGCGATGCGGAACAACCAGGTGCTCAACGCACTGCGCGCGGGATCGAATTGCGCTGCGCGCTGCCACAACCGCAGCAGGCTCTCCTGCGCCAGCTCCTCAGCCATGCCCTCCGGCGCGCCCAGCCCGCGCAGGTACACGCACAACCGCGGCATGAAATGGTCGTAGATGCGCATGAAGCCTTCGCGGTCGCGCAGCCGGGCCACCGCATCGATGTCCTGCGCCCAGTCCCTGGACTCGTTCGTCGATGGAGCGGAGCTGGACATGATCCGGGCGGCCTCGAAGGCGTTGGGCGCGGGGTGGCGGGAAGGAGGGTACATCGCGGGCGGGTGCAGGGGAGGGAAAGAGTCTTCCCGCTATACGGGCCGGCGGACGGAATGGATGCAGCGACGGCAGGTGCATCCATTCGCCGGCCCGGCCCGTAAAGGAGGACAACAGCGCACCCGAGATCCCCATGGCCCGTCCTACCCCCGCCGTCCCCCACCGCAGGCCCCTGCCCCGGTTCCTGCGGCGATGGATCGACACGGCCGACATCGACCTGCATGCCGACGCCGCCGCCAGCGCCGACGACCGCCGCATCGACTGGGCGCGCGCCGTGCCGTTCCTCGTCCTGCACCTGGGTTGCCTGGGCGTGCTCTGGGTGGGCGTGTCCTGGACCGCGGTGGCGGTGGCCGCCGCGCTGTATGCATTGCGCATGTTCGCGATCACCGCGTTCTACCACCGCTACTTCTCGCATCGCACCTTCCAGGCGTCACGGGGCGTCCAGTTCGTGTTCGCGGTGATCGGCGCTGCGAGCGTCCAGCGCGGCCCCCTGTGGTGGGCCGCGCACCACCGCCACCACCATCGCCATGCCGACCAGCCCGCCGACCCGCATTCGCCGCGCGCGCGCGGATTCTGGTGGAGCCACATGGGGTGGTTCCTCACCCGCGAGGCGTTCCGCACCGACCTGCGCCGCGTGCCCGACCTGGCCAGCTACCCCGAGCTGCGCTGGCTGGACCGCTTCGACACCGCCGTGCCGCTGGCGCTCGCCGCCGGGCTCTACGCGCTCGGCAGCCTGCTCGCGCACGTGGCGCCGCAGCTGCACACCTCCGGGCCACAGCTGCTCGTGTGGGGCTTCTTCGTCTCCACGATCGTGCTGTTCCATGCCACGGTAACGATCAACTCGCTGGCGCACCGCTTTGGCCGTCGCCGCTTCCAGACGCGCGACGACAGCCGCAACAACCTCTGGCTGGCGCTGCTGACCTTCGGCGAGGGCTGGCACAACAACCACCATTTCTACCCGGGCACCGTGCGCCAGGGCTTCCGCTGGTGGGAGATCGACCTGACCTGGTACGGGCTCCGGCTGATGGCGGCGATGGGGCTGGTGCGTGGCCTCAAGCCGATCCCGGACTGGGTGCTGGCCAAGGCGAGGCACTGACATGCGCATTGCCGTATTGGGTTCGGGCATCGCCGGGCTGGCCAGCGCATGGTGGCTGCAGCAGCGTGCGCACGACGTCACGCTGTTCGAGGCCGGCGACCATTTCGGCGGCCATACCCATACGCATGAGATCGAGGTCGAAGGCCAGCGGCTGGCGGTCGATACCGGCTTCATTGTCTTCAACGAGCAGCACTATCCGCTGCTGAGCGCGTTGTTCCGCACGCTCGAGGTGGCTTCGCAGCCCACCACGATGAGCTTCTCGGTGCACAGCGAGCGCTCCGGCGTGGAGTACAACGCCACCTCGCTGGCCGGCCTGTTCTGCCAGCGGCGCAACCTGGTGTCCCCGCGCTTCTGGGGCATGCTCGCCGACCTGCGCCGCTTCTACCGCGATGCGCCCGCCCTGCTGCAAGGCCACGACGAAGGCCCGACGCTGGGCGATTACCTGCGCGAGCAACGCCACGGCGAGGCATTCGTCGATGAGCACTTGCTGCCGATGGCCTCGGCACTGTGGTCCTCGCCCACCGATCGCGTGCGCGATTTCCCGGCGCGTTACCTGGTGCAGTTCATGGCCAACCACCAGATGCTGCAGGCCACCGGGCGCACGCCGTGGCGCGTGGTGCAAGGCGGCTCGGCGCGCTATGTCGATGCCCTGCGCCGCCGGTGGCAGCTGCACGAACGACTTGGCTGCCCCGTGCATGGCGTGGAACGGCATGCGCAGGGCGTGCGGGTGCACAGCGCGGCGGGGCGCGAGACCTTCGACCAGGTCGTGCTCGCCTGCCACAGCGACCAGGCCCTGGCGCTGCTGGCCGACGCGGATGCGGTAGAGCACGAGGTGCTCGGCGCGATCCGCTACCAGCCCAACGAGGTGCTGCTGCATACCGACGCCCGCGTGCTGCCGCGGCGGCGGCAGGCCTGGGCGGCCTGGAACGCCCACGTGCCCGCCGACCCCGCGGCCGCCTGCACAGTGAGCTACTGCATGAACCTGCTGCAAGACCTGCCGGTGCGCACGCCGCTGATCGTCACCCTCAACCGCAGCGGCGACGTCGACCCCGGCCGGGTCCTGCGCCGCCTCCACTACGCCCACCCGCTGCACGACCACGCCATGGTGCGCGCCCAGCAGCGCTGGAACGAGGTGCAGGGCCGCCGCCGGACCTGGTTTGCCGGCGCCTACTGGGGCTGGGGTTTCCATGAAGACGGCATCCGCAGTGCCCGGCGTGTCGTCGATGCCCTGGAGGCGCTGTCCACCCGCGATTGCGAGCAGGCGGTGCCGGCATGAACGCCAGCGCGCTCTACTTCGGCCACGTGGTGCATCGACGGCACGTGCCGCACGCGCATGCGTTCCGTTATCCGATCGCCCAGCTGTGGCTGGACCTGGACGAGGTGGACCATGTCTTCGACCGTCGTTGGCTGTGGTCGGTGGGCAGGCGCAACCTCGCCGAATTCCGCCGCAGCGACTATCTTGGCGATCCCGCCCAGCCGCTGGCCGAAGCCGTGCGCGCACAGGCCCAACGCGCGCTCGGGCACCGGCCCGCGGGCCCCATCCGCCTGCTCACCCATCCACGCTATGCCGGCCATGTGTTCAACCCGGTGAGCTTCTACTACTGCTACCAGCCCGATGGCGTGGCGCTGGACTGCATCGTGGCCGAGATCACCAACACGCCCTGGCGCGAACGCCATGCCTACGTGCTCCCGGTAGAGACCGCCGATGCCGCCGGCGCGGTGCTGCGCTGGCAGTTCGCCAAGACCTTCCATGTTTCGCCGTTCCTGCCGATGGATTGCGCCTACGAATGGCGCTTCACCCCGCCGGGTGAACGCCTCTCGGTGCACATGCAGGTCTGGCGCGCGGGACAGCGCCAGTTCGATGCCACCCAGTCCATGCACCGCCGCCCGCTCGACGGCCGCGGGCTGGCCCGCGTGCTGGCGCGCTATCCCTTGATGACGTTGCAGGTCATGGGCGCGATCCATTGGCAGGCACTGCGCCTGTGGCTCAAGCGCACGCCCGTGTACGACCACCCTACCCTCGCCCGGAAATCACCATGAACCAGATCACCTCCTCCCTGGCCGCGGCCGGCCCCTCCGCGCTGGAACGGTTCCTGCGCGAGCGCCTGCTGCGGCAACTGGCGCCGCTGCGCGGCGGCAGCCTGCGGGTGCGCGATGCC
Organism: Pseudomonadota bacterium; assembly: GCA_023386795.1. Lineage (GTDB taxonomy): Bacteria > Pseudomonadota > Gammaproteobacteria > Xanthomonadales > Xanthomonadaceae > Stenotrophomonas_A. The sequence continues at coordinate 8,574 of JAEWJB010000079.1, read as the reverse complement.
CTTGGCGAAGTGCTGCTGGGCGACCCGGCCGGGGAACTGCAGGTCGGGGTGACCATCGATTCCCCCGCCTTCTATCGCAGCGTGGCCGCGCAGGGCAGCGTGGGCGCCGGCGAGGCCTACATCCGCGGCGACTGGTGGTGCGACGACCTGGTGGGCCTGGTGCGCCTGCTGGTACGCAACCGCGACCTGCTCGACGGCATGGAACGCGGCCCGGCGCGCCTGGGTGGCTGGCTGCTGCGCGGCTGGAACCGCTGGCGCCGCAACACCCGCGCCGGCAGCCGCCGCAACATTGCCGCGCATTACGACCTCGGCAACGACTTCTTCTCGCTGTTCCTGTCGGCGGACCTGATGTACTCCTCCGCGCTGTTCGCCCGCGAGGACGAAAGCCTGGCCTCGGCCTCGTTGCGCAAGCTCGAGCGGATCTGCCGCCAACTGCGCTTGCAACCGGGCGACCGGGTGATCGAGATCGGCACCGGCTGGGGCGGCTTCGCGCTGCACGCGGCCGGCCATTACGGCTGCCACGTCACCACCACCACGATCTCCGCCGAACAATATGCGCTGGCATGCGAGCGCGTGGCGGCCGCCGGGCTGCAGGACCGCGTCACCGTGCTGCAGCAGGACTACCGCGACCTGCAAGGCGAATACGACAAGCTGGTCTCGATCGAGATGATCGAGGCCATCGGCGCGGCGTACCTGGACACGTATTTCGCCACCCTCGGCCGCCTCCTGCGGCCCGGCGGGCTCGGCCTGCTGCAGGCCATCACCATCGAGGACCACCGCTACGAGCAGGCGCGGCGCAGCGTGGACTACATCAAGCGCTTCGTGTTCCCCGGAAGCTTCATCCCCTCGCTGCACGCGATGCTGTCGGCCAAGACGCGCGCCAGCGACCTGCAACTGATCGACCAGCACGACTTTGGCCAGTCCTATGCCTTGACCCTGCGCGCCTGGCGCCAGCGCTTCCTGTCCCAGCTGCCGGCGGTGCGCGCGCAGGGCTTCGACGAATCGTTCATCCGTTTGTGGGATTTCTATCTCGCCTACTGCGAAGGCGGCTTCCTGGAGCGGGCCATCGGCGTCTCGCACCTGTTGCTGCGGCGTCCCGGCGACGTCGTCGCGGCGACCGACGAGGCCGGCTGAGATGCACGCGTTGGGTTGGATCGCGGCGGGCGCGATGGTGATGATGGCTGCGGGCTGGGCCTGGCAACGGCGGCATCGCAACATCGGCATCGTCGATGCGCTGTGGGCGTTCGGCGTGGGCGCCAGCGCCGGGGTATTCGCGATCCTCGGCGAAGGTGCGCGGGTACCGCGGATCGCGCTGGGCCTGTTCGGCGGGCTGTGGGGACTGCGACTGGCCCTGCACCTGTGGCGCCGCGTGCGCGGCGAGACGGAAGACGGCCGCTATGCGCATCTGCGCCAGCACTGGCACGACCACCAGGGAAAGATCTTCGGCTTCTTCATGGCGCAGGCGCTGCTCGTGGTCCTGTTCGCGCTGCCGTTCGCCGCGGTCGCCGCCAATCCCCGCGAAGGATTCACCGGCTGGACGCTGGCCGGCGCACTGGTCTGGCTGCTGGGCGTCGCCGGCGAGTCTCTCGCCGACCGCCAGCTCGCGCGCTTCCGCGCCGATCCGCGCCATCGCGGCAAGACCTGCCGCACCGGCCTGTGGCGCTACTCGCGGCACCCCAACTACTTCTTCGAATGGCTGCACTGGTTCGCATACGTCGCCTTCGCGGTGGGATCGCCCCTGGCCTGGCTGGCATGGAGCGGGCCGCTGGTGATGTACGTGTTCCTGCGCTGGCTCAGCGGCGTGCCTTTCACCGAACAGCAAGCGCTGCGCCATCGCGGCGAGGACTACCGCCAGTACCAGCGCGTCACCCCGATGTTCTTTCCCTGGCCGCCGCGCGCCGCCCCTTCCCCACCGGAGACCTCCGCATGAACACCGCCCTGTTCCCACCGCTCGCACCGGACGTCGCCCCGGGCCTGACCGGGCTGGCCGAACGCGGATGGTTGCCCGATGCCGTGCTGCGCGCCGGCATCCGCCGCCTGTGCGCACAGCGGCTGCGTGCCGAGACCGAAGGCGGCCTCCAGGCGCAGTCCCGGCGCGAGGCCGCCCGGCTGGCCGCGCTGGCGACCAGCCCGCTGGCGCTGCACGTGGACGCCGCCAACCGCCAGCACTACGAAGTGCCGGCGGCGTTCTTCCAGGCCTGCCTAGGACGCCGCCTGAAGTACAGCAGCTGTTATTACCCCACCGGCCAGGAGACGCTCGACGAGGCCGAAGACGCCATGCTCGCGCTGTACGGCGAGCGCGCCGGCCTCGCGGACGGCCAGGACATCCTGGAACTGGGTTGCGGCTGGGGCTCGCTGACGCTGTGGATGGCCGAACGCTTCCCGAACGCGCGCATCACCGCCGTTTCCAATTCGCGCAGCCAGCGTGTCCACATCCAGTCGCGCTGCCAGGCGCTGGGCCTGGACAACGTGCGGGTGATCACCTGCGACGTGAACCAGTTGGTGCTCGAAGCCCGCGCCTACGACCGCTGCGTTTCGGTGGAGATGTTCGAGCACATGCGCAACTACGACACGCTGCTGGGCCGCATCGCCGGCTGGCTGCGCCCGCACGGGTTGCTGTTCGTGCACATCTTCGTGCATCGCACGTTGCTGTACCCGTTCGAGACCGAGGGCGAGGACAACTGGATGGGACGGCACTTCTTCACCGGCGGCCTGATGCCGGCCGCCGACACCCTGCTGCATTTCCAGCGCGATCTGGTGCTGCAGCAGCGCTGGCTGCTCGACGGCGGCCACTACGCACGCACCGCCAACCATTGGCTGGCCAACCAGGACCGCCATCGCGACACGCTGATGCCCGTGCTGCGCCAGACCTACGGCGAGGCCGCCGCGGCACTGTGGTGGCAGCGCTGGCGCATGTTCTGGATGGCCTGCGCCGAACTGTTCGGTTACGACCAGGGCCGCCAGTGGGGCGTTGCCCACTATCTGTTCCGTCCACGCTGAGGAGGCGGCCATGCGTTCGCTGATCCGGATGTTCCCGCTGCTGGGCCTGCTCGCCGGCCCCACCGCCTGCGGCGGCCCCGCGCAGGCACCGCTGCCCCGCGTCGCGCAGGTGGACGTGCCGCGCTTCATGGGCGACTGGTATGTCATCGCGCATATTCCCTCGTGGCCCGAGCGCGATGCGGTCGATGCGGTGGAGTCCTACGCGCTGCGTCCGGACGGGCGCATCCAGACCACCTTCACCTACCGGCGCAAGGATTTCGCCGCGCCGCTGAAGACGATGCGCCCGATCGGCAGCGTGGATGAAGGGGGCGGTGGCGCGCTGTGGCACATGCAGTTCGTCTGGCCGATCCGCGCCGAGTACGTGATCTCCTGGCTCGATGCCGACTACCAGCAGACCATCGTGGCACGCAGCAAGCGCGACTATGTGTGGTTCATGGCACGCACCCCGCAGGTGTCCGAGGCGGATTACCAGCAGGCCGTGGCCCGCATCGCCGCGCTGGGCTATGACGTGGGCAAGCTGCGCCGCGTGCCGCAGTCCATGCGCGCGGCTACGGCGCCGCGTCCGCCAGGGCCCTGAGCCGTTGCCGCAGGAGATCGAGGTTCGCCTCGATCTCCTGCCACTGCACGCGTTGGCTCGCGGGCAGCGCGGCCCTGGCCTGCGCGCGCAGGGCCGGCCAGCCTTCGGCCAGCCGCCAATTGCGTGTGGCCAGGCGTTCGACGACGGCGGAACGTTCGGCGGCCTGCGGCAACCCGTAGCCGGGCACGCCGTCCAGCAGCGCCGCCGGTTGCGCCAGCACGCCGGCATCGGCGAGCAGGTCGCGTACCTGCCCGCGCGCCTGCATGGCTTCCCCGTCGTGCTGCCCGAGGCGCCGCTTGAGCCAGTCGCGGGCCAGCAGTTCCTGTCGCCGCTGCGCCGCCTGTTCCAGCAACAGCAAGGCGGCGGTGGCACGCAGGTCCGCCTGGGCCATCCAGGGCGCGCGACTGCGCGCCGGCAGGTCCAGCCATGCGCGCGCCGACTCGGCTGGCAGTGGCAGCGCGCGGCGGGCGACCTGGAACATCGCCTCGTAGCGTGACTGCGCAGAAGCGAAGTAGTAGCCCTGGCGCTCGGCGGCGGCGCGGTCGGCCTGGGCGCTGCCGTCGGCCAGACCGCTGCGCTCCAGCGCCGCCAGCAGCCCCTTCGGCGTGATGCCACGCCAATGCAGCCGCGTACCGATCCGCGGGTCGGCGTCACGCAGCAGCTTCCAGGTTTCCACCGCGCAGTTGTTGCCGATGAAGGCATAGCGCCCGTCGTAAGCCCAGTGCAGTTGGGCGGCCCGCGCCAGCACGGCGTCGATGGCGTCGCGATCGAGCGTGAGCGGGATCGAGGCCAGGCTGCGCAACTCGACCTGGGTGTATTCGTCGATCACCTGCTCCAGTGGCAACACGAACAGGCGCGAGGGATAGCCGCCGGTCAGGCCGCGCCAACTGGAAATCTGCACGTCATCGACGAACGCGCGGAACGACAGCACGCGGTGCCAGGCCAGGTCGAGCCGGCAGTCCGGCCCCGGTACGCGGCCCGGTGCGCAGATCACCAGCCGCAACATGCTGTGGCCCCAGCGGCTCATTGGAACGTCGTTGCCTTCGGCGAACAGGTAGTCGATGGCGTAGACCCGCGACGGATCCAGCGACAACCATCCCAGTTGCCCGTCACCGCCCTCGCCCTGCAACAGCGGCATGCGCGGCTCGCATGGCACCTGCGCGGTGCGTGGCGGGCCGATGCGCGAACGGAACCACGCCGCGAGCGCCGGGCGACGGCAGGCGTAGTCCGCATCGAGGACGTAGTGTTCGAGGTTCACCGCGACGAACTCGCGCGGGTCGGTCAGTTCGTACGTATCCGGGCTGCGGCCGCGCATCGCGTTCGCGCCGCGCCCGGGCAGCAGGCGCCGTTGCGGCCAGCCGGCGAGATCCCGCAGCCGTGGATCGCGCGACAACCCGCCGTGCGGGCTGCGATCGAGTACATGTGCCAGCTCATGGATCAACGTCGCCAACGCCAGGCGTGCCGACGGATCGTGGTCGGGATCGGCCGTCCCCCCCGACCACGGTGCCAGCAGGCGACGGTCGATGCGGATGTGCGTGCCGAAGGTGCGTCCACCGACATGCGCCGGCAGATCATCGCGCGGTTCCACTGCCAGCCCGGCCGGCAGGGCCTGCCACCAGGTTTCGGGCAGGCGCGCGTGCGCGGCATGGAGCAGCCGTGCCGCTGCGGCGTCGTCATTGGATGCGCCGGCTGCGAGGGCCGGCATCGCCAAGGCCAGCCAGGCCATGCCCCGCCAGCGCCATGGAGGGCGTGCGCGCGGCACCCGGCCGCGCGGGATCACAGCGCGAGCAGGCGCCGCGCCAGGGCCAGGTCGTCGGCCTGCACCGCGCCGCTGTCGCTGGCGCGCAGCTGCCGCAGCGCCGCTTCCAGGCGCGCGCTGCGCAGCTGGCCGTCGCTGGCGACAAAAGCCGCTGCGTCGTCGCGTGCGGCCATCAGTACCTTGTCATCGCCCGAGGTGCTGCCCGAGGACGCCGAGGAACCGGCCGAGGACGCACCGGCGGAAGTACCGGCAAAACTGCTGGCCAGCGCACTCGCCGGCAGGATGAACAGGGCGCAGAGCAGGAGCGGACGGATCATGGTGCGTGGCGAGGCGTGGGGATCGATGGGCGCAAGCGTAACCGCACGACGCGAAGGCGTCGATGCGCTCAAGCGTCGAACAGCTTGCCGGGATTCAGCAGGCCCTTCGGGTCGAACACCTGCTTCACCCCCCGCATCAGGGCGATTTCCGCCGCGCTGCGCGTGCCTTCCAGGTATGGCTTCTTGACCAGCCCGATGCCGTGTTCTGCCGAGATGCTGCCGTCGAACTCTGCCAGCACCTGCGCCAGCAGCTTGGTGACGTGCTCGCAGGCAGTGATGAATTCCGCATCGCCATAGCCGTCGGGCTTGAGCACGTTGATGTGTAGGTTGCCATCGCCGATGTGGCCGAACCACACCACCTCGAAATCCGGGTAGGCCTCGCCCAGCAGCGCCTGCGTGCGCTCCAGGAACGCGGGCATGGCCGAAATGCGCACGGAGATGTCGTTCTTGTAGGGCTTGTAACGCGCCACCGCTTCGGTGATGCCCTCGCGCAGGCGCCACAGCTGCTGGGCCTGGGCCTCGCTCTGGCTGATTACCCCGTCCAGCACCCAGCCCTGTTCCATGCAGTCCTCGAAGGCGGCCAGCGCGGCGGCCTCCTGCGCCTCGTCGCCGGCGGCATATTCGGTCACCACGTAGAACGGAAACACCTGGTCGAACGGTGCCTGCGCGCCATGCGCCAGCACGTGGCCCAGCGCGCGGTCGGTGAAGAATTCGAACGCTTCCAGGCGCAGCCGCGCGCGGAAGGCGGAGAAGACCTGCATCAGCACTTCGAACGAAGGCAGCGCCAGCAGCATCACGTTGGCCGGCGGCGGTGGTTCGGTCAACCGCAGCGTGGCCTCCACCACGATGCCCAGCGTGCCCTCCGAGCCGACCAGCAGCTGGCGGAAATCGTAGCCGCTGGAATTCTTGACCAGCGCGCGGTTGAGGTCGAGCACCTCGCCGGTGCCGCTGACCACCTTGAGCCCGGCGATCCACTCGCGCGTGTTGCCGTAGCGGATCACCCGGATGCCGCCCGCGTTGGTGGCGATGTTGCCGCCGATGGAGCACGAGCCGCGCGCGGCAAAATCCACCGGATAGATCAGCCCCTGCTCGAGCGCGGCGTTGTGCACGGCCTCCAGCACCATGCCGGCCTGGACGGTGAGCGTGCGGTCCACGGCGTTGAAATCCAGCACCTGGTTCATGCGCTCCAGGCTCAGCACCAGCTCGCCGTTGGCCGCCACCGCGCCGCCGGACAGGCCGGTGCGCCCGCCGGACGGCACGATCGCCACGCCCTCGGCGTTGGCCCACCGCACGATGGCCTGCACCTCGGCCACCGAGGCGGGCAGCGCGATGGCCAGCGGCGCGGGCGTCCAGCGCCGCGTCCAGTCGCGGCCGTAATGTTCCAGGTCGGCCGGGTCGGTCTTCAGGCGCAGGCCATGGACGGCGCGTTCCAGCGAGGCGATGCGGGGGTCGGTCATCGTCGATGCGGCAAGAAAGAAAGCGTGACAGCCTGCCAGCGCGGCGCGATGGCGTCCAGCCGCGCGAACGGCGAGGCTTCGATACAGCTGAAACCATTGCGCGACAAGGGCTTGCACGATGTGGCGGCGCACCAAAAAGCGCCGCGCTCTGGCATAGTGACCGCCCCGTACCAAGCCCGCCGCCGTCGCCATGTCGCCGAAGAAGACCTCGTTCCCCAAGCAGGACATCCGCGTGTTGTTGCTCGAAGGCGTCAGCCAGACGGCCGTGGATACCTTCCGCGCGGCCGGCTACTCGCAGATCGAAGTGCACGCCAAGTCGTTGCCGGAGGACGAGCTGAAGGCGCGCATCGCCGAGGCGCACATCGTCGGCATCCGTTCGCGCACCCACCTCACCGCCGAGGTGCTGGCCGAGGCCAAGCGGCTGATCGCGGTGGGCTGCTTCTGCATCGGCACCAACCAGGTGGACCTGGACGCGGCCGAGCTGGCCGGCATCCCGGTGTTCAACGCCCCCTATTCCAACACCCGCAGCGTGGCCGAGCTGGTGATCGCCGAGGCGATCCTGCTGCTGCGCGGCATCCCGCAGAAGAACGCCGAGTGCCATCGCGGCGGCTGGTCCAAGAGTGCGTCCGGCAGCCACGAGACCCGCGGCAAGACGCTGGGCATCATCGGCTACGGCCACATCGGCACCCAGGTCGGCGTGCTGGCCGAGGCGCTGGGCATGCAGGTGCTCTTCCACGACATCGAGACCAAGCTCTCGCTGGGCAACGCGCGGCCGGCCACCGACCTGGACGATCTGCTCGCCCATTCGGACGTGGTCACCCTGCACGTGCCGGAGCTGGCCTCCACGAAGAACATGTTCGGCGCCGCGCAGATCGCGAAGATGAAGCGCGGCGCGCACCTGATCAACGCCTCGCGCGGCACCGTCGTGGATATCGAGGCGCTGGACGCGGCGCTGCGCGAAGGCCACCTGGGCGGCGCGGCGGTGGACGTGTTCCCCGTCGAACCCAAGGGCAACGGCGATGCGTTCGTCTCCCCGCTCACCGCGCACGACAACGTGATCCTGACCCCGCACGTGGGCGGCAGCACGCTGGAGGCCCAGGACAACATCGGCATCGAGGTGGCGGCCAAGCTGGTGCGCTACAGCGACAACGGCAGCACGCTTTCGGCGGTGAACTTCCCCGAGGTCACCCTGCCCGAGCACGCCGACAGCCTGCGGCTGCTGCACATCCACCGCAACGTGCCGGGCGTGCTGTCGCAGGTCAACGAACTGTTCTCGCGTCACAACGTCAACATCGACGGCCAGTTCCTGCGCACCGACGCCAAGGTGGGCTACGTGGTGATCGACATCAGCGCCGACGAAAGCCAGGCGGCGGTGATCAAGGACGAGCTGGCCGCCATTGCGGGCACGCTGCGCACGCGCATCCTGTATTGAGGCAGCGGCGCGACGGCTGTCGCCCTTGTAGG
>JAEWJB010000014.1 GCA_023386795.1 Pseudomonadota bacterium | reverse complement strand
GGGAAGGCCCGTCCATGGCAGTCGCCCGATCATAAGCGAGCGGGCGAGCGCGGCACAAACCGCGCTGCGCCAGATATTCAAGCGCGCACGCGCGCCAGCAGTGCGTCGCGATCGATGTTTTCCGCTTCGGTCGCGCGGCGTGCGCGGTACTCGAACGTGCCGGCGGCGAGGCCGCGCTCGGACACCACCACGCGATGGGGAATGCCGATCAGCTCGATGTCCGCGAACATCGAGCCCGGGCGCAAGCCACGGTCGTCGAGCACCGCTTCGATGCCGGCCGCCTGCAGGTCCGCCAGCAACTGCTCGGCCGCCGCGTTCACCGCGGCATCGTTCTTCGGGTTGATCACGCAGACCGCCACTTCCCAGGGCGCCAGCGGCACGGGCCTGATGATGCCGTTGGCATCGTGGTTCTGCTCGATGGCGGCGGCGACGATGCGCGACACGCCGATGCCGTAGCAGCCCATGCTCGGGGTGGCGGCCTTGCCGTTCTCGTCCAGCACGCTGGCCTTGAGCGCTTCGGCGTACTTGCGGCCAAGCTGGAACACATGGCCGACCTCGATGCCGCGGGCAATGCGGATCTCGCCGCCATCGGCGGCACGGTCGCCGGCCACGACATTGCGGATGTCGGCGACGGTGTCGGGTTCGGCAAGGTCGCGGCCCCAGTTCACGCCGGCAAGGTGGAAGCCGGCTTCATTGGCACCGACGACGAAATCGGCCATCGCCGCGACCTCGCGATCGGCGACGATGCGGATCGGCTTGCGCGGGTTGAGCGGGCCCAGGAAGCCCGGCTCGCTGCCCAGGTGCTCGGCGATTTCACATTCGTTGGCCAGCCGATAACCGGCCAGGCCGGGCACCTTGCCCAGCTTGATCTCGTTGACCGCGTGGTCGCCACGGACCAGGACCAGCACGAACTGGCCGTCCTCGCCGACCACCGCGACCGACTTCACCGTGCGCTGCAAGGCGATGCCCAGCAACGCGGCGACGTCCTCGCAGGTCTTCTGGATCGGGGTGTCGACCTTGCGCAGCGCTTCGCCGGCCGCCGCGCGCGGCGCCGGCTCGGCGGCCACGGCCGCCTCCACGTTGGCCGCGTAATCGGAACCGGTGGAGAAGGCCAATGCGTCCTCGCCCGAATCGGCGATGACGTGGAATTCCTGCGAGGCATCACCGCCAATGGCGCCCGAATCGGCCTGCACGGCGCGGAATTCCAGGCCCAGTCGCGTGAACACGCGGGTGTAGGCGGCCTTCATGTTCTCGTACTCGCGCACCAGGTCGGCGTCGGTAAGGTGGAACGAGTAGGCGTCCTTCATCAGGAACTCGCGCGCGCGCATCACGCCGAAACGCGGGCGGATCTCGTCGCGGAACTTGGTCTGGATCTGGTAGAAGTTCACCGGCAGCTGCTTGTAGCTGCCCAGCTCCTGGCGCGCGTAATCGGTGATCGCCTCTTCGGCGGTCGGCGAGTAGCAGTAGTCGGCCTGCTTGCGGTCCTTGATCTTCAGCAGCTGCGCGCCGAACTTCTCCCAGCGCCCGCTTTCCTCCCACAATTCGCGCGGCTGGATGGTCGGCAGCAGCAGTTCGACCGCGCCGGCACGGTTCATCTCCTCGCGCACCACGTTCTCGACCTTGCGCAGCACGCGCAGGCCCAGCGGCGACCAGGTGTACAGGCCCGCGGCCAGCTTGCGGATCATGCCCGCGCGCATCATCAGCTGGTGGCTGACCAGCTCGGCGTCGGCCGGGGTTTCCTTGGTGGTGTGGAGGTGGAACTTGGACAGGCGCATCGGCGGTTTCGCGGGAGCGGAAAGCGCCTATTTTGCCCTGCCGGGCCCTCGAAGGGGACTGCGGCCGGCGCGCAGGGGCGCCGCCGGCCGCGGGGCCGCGCTCAGCCGCCCGACTGCGGGCAGTACGCCTTGACCCCGGCGTCGGCCAGGTTGCGCTGGGCCTCGCGCTGGCTCTCGTCCAGCTTGGCGTCGGGCTTGCCGTCTCCGTCGGTGTCCTGCATGACCGGCCGGCTGTCGCTCAGCGCCTTCAGGTTCTGCCGCGCCTGGATGCATTGCGGCGATTCCTTCACCCCGGTCGTCTCTTCCTGGGCCAGGCCGACCCCGCCGCGCGAGTCGATGCGCCGGGCCTCGAACTTCTGGCCGGCGGGCGGGCTTTCCGAATAATGGGTGACGCCATTGGCGTCCTTCCACTTGTAAAGGTCCGCGGCGCCGGCGGTTCCGGCGAGCAGACACAGGCCGAGCAGGCCGGTCTTCAAACGCATGTTGGTGTTTCCCCAAGGGTGAATCCCCGCCTGATTGCAGCACCGCACGGCGGGGCTGGCAAGACGCAGGGCGCAAACCGGCCGGGGCCGGCAGCGCCGGGCGCCGCGGCGCCGTTCGCCCTGGCTGCCGACTGCCACTAAACTGGCGGGATGGAACAATCCCGTCCCCCGCCGCGTTCGCGCACCATCTACCTGCTGCCGAACCTGTTTACCACCGCCGGGCTGTTTTCCGGTTTCTATGCCATCGTGGCCGCCGCCAACGGCGATTTCGTCCCGGCCAGCATCGCGGTGTTCGTGGCCGCGATCATGGACGGCCTGGATGGCCGCGTGGCGCGCCTGACCGGCACCAGCAGCGAATTCGGCGTGCAGTACGACTCGCTGGCCGACCTGGTCAGCTTCGGCATGGCCCCGTCGCTGGTGATGTACCACTGGTCGCTGTCGGCGTTGAAATTCGACGGCGATGTGTTGGGCCGCGTGGGCTGGGCCGCCGCGTTCCTGTATGCCGCCTGCGCCGCATTGCGCCTGGCGCGCTTCAACACCCAGGTCGGCGTGGTGGACAAGCGCTGGTTCATCGGCCTGGCCTGCCCCGCCGCCGCCGGCCTGATGATGTCCTTCGTATGGGCGTTCGCCGACGGCAAGCTGGGTTGGAGCGGCGATGAGCTGCGTTACGTCGCGCTGGCGGTCACGCTGGTCGCCGCGCTGCTGATGGTCAGCCGCATCCGCTTCTGGAGCTTCAAGGGCGGCGACAAGGGCCCGCGCGCCGACCGCGTGCGCTTCCTGCAGCTGGCGGTGGTGGCGATCGTGCTGGCGGTGGTGTTCATCGATCCGCCGCGCACGCTGCTCACGATTGGCGTGATCTATGCGCTGTCCGGCCCGGCGTTGTGGGCATGGCGGCGCATGCGCAAGACGCCCGAGTCGGCCGCATGAGCGAAGCGGCTGCCGGCATGCCGTGGTCGAGCGAGCAGCTCTCGTGGCTGCAGGCGCTCGGCCACGTGGTGTACCTGGACCGCGACAGCGTGGTCGAGGCGCCGACGCCGGCGCGTGGCCTCGAAGCCGACACGCCCGCGGCCGCGCAGGTGCCGGTGGAACGGGCCGCGCCGCCGCGCCGCCAGGCGCCGATGGCGCC
>JAEWJB010000057.1 GCA_023386795.1 Pseudomonadota bacterium | reverse complement strand
GTCGATGACCGGCACGATGGTGCCGCGCAGGTTGATCACGCCCTTGATGTAGTCCGGCGCGTCCGGCACGCGGGTGACCGCGTCGTAGCCGCGGATTTCCTGCACCTTGAGGATGTCCACGCCGTAGTGCTCTTCGCCCAGGGCGAAGCTGAGGAATTCACCGCCGTGACCGGCGGCAGGCTTTTTGTCGTTCATCGGTGGCTCCGGGCGTGGCACGGCGGAATGGCGGGGTTGCCATGCCAAGATCGGCCCGGGCGGGGGAATCTTTAGCGCAGGATCAGAAGACGCCGCTCTTGCGCGCATTGCGCTGGCGGTCGATGCGGAAGATGTAGCGCTGGATGTCCTCGTCGGCCCCGCGCGGCAGGGTCTCGAAGCGGGTGCCGATGCGGTAGCTCTCCACGCCGTTGGCCAGGGTCTGCTTGGCCTGGCTGCAGATCGCCAGCGATACCGGGATCGGCTGCTGGTCGGGCAGGCGCAGTTCGCAACGGCGATACACGCGCCCGACCTCCAGCAGCGGCGCGCCGGCCGGCAGGCTCACCGCCAGGCCGCCGCCGCTGATGTCGATCACCCGCAGGCGCAATGGCTCGCGTGGCGGGAGGTCGTCGTCGCCTTCCGGCTCGAAGGCGATCACGCAGGTGGGCGAATCGGTGATCGGCGTTTCCAGCCGGTAATGCTCGCGGCGCTGGAGGTGGTAGATGCTGGCCGGCAATGGCGCGCGGAAGGCGACATGGCCTTCGTGCTCGATGCGCTCGACATGGTCCAGGCGGAAGCGGATACGCACCCGCTCCAGCTGGGCGAAGCAGAGCAGGTGGCTGGCTTCGGCGGCGGCACGGTTGGATGCCTCGTTCGGGCTGCCGTCCAGCAGCAGCCATTCCTCGTCCTCGTCCACTTCCAGCACCGCGCTGGGGAAGGACTGGTCGCGGCCACCGATATGGGCGCTGACCAGCGAGCGCTGGTCGATCAACGCGCGCAGCAGGCCCCGCACCTGGCGCGGATTGCGGACGAGGTAGCGGTCGTCCCCTTCCTCCGGCTCGGGATGCGGCTGCTGTAGTGCGCTGATGTCGCCTGGAAGCATGGGACCCTTTTTCTTGCAGAAACACGAACGGTCGGGGAAACGAACCCGGCATGGCCTTCATATCGGCCAATTGGCAAGAAATTGTAGGGTAAACGGCCTTTCATGCGTGACGCGGTAAGCGGTTTCAGCCGCATTACCGCGTCGGCCCGCGGGATGGAGCCGGCATCGGCAAGAAGTCGATGAAGGCCCGCCGGGCGCGGGCCGTGCGATGCGATCAGACGGTTTCCAGCGGCGCGGCGGCCTCGCGGCCGAGCCGCTGCACCAGCCGTCGGGTGGCGTCCTCGCCATGCGCGAGGCGGAACTGCGCCACGGCCTCGCGCAGCTCGCCGGCCTGTTCCTCCAGCGCCCGCGCCGAAGCGGTGGCTTCTTCCACCAGCGCGGCATTCTGCTGGGTGGCTTCGTCCATCTGGGTGATGGTCTGGTTGACCTGCTCGATGCCGGCGGACTGTTCCTGCGAGGCGGCGGTGATCTCGGCCATGATGTCGGTGACGCGCTGCACCGAGGTCACGATGTCCTGCATCGTTTCGCCGGCCTTGCGCACCAACGTCGAGCCGTCGGCGACCTTGTCCACCGAATCGTCGATGAGGTGCTTGATCTCCTTGGCCGCGTTGGCCGAACGCTGGGCCAGCGTGCGCACTTCCGAGGCCACCACGGCGAAGCCACGGCCCTGTTCGCCGGCACGCGCCGCTTCCACCGCGGCGTTGAGCGCCAGGATGTTGGTCTGGAAGGCGATGCCATCGATGACTGAGATGATCTCGGCGATCTTCTTCGAAGAGGCCTCGATGCCCGACATCGTCTGCACCACCTCGCTCACCACCGCGCCGCCCTGCGAGGCCACCGAGGCCGCGCCGATGGCGAGCTGGTTGGCCTGGCGGGCATGGTCCGCGTTCTGCTTCACCGTGGAGGTGAGCTCTTCCATCGAGGCGGCGGTCTCTTCCAGGTTGGCCGCCTGCTGTTCGGTGCGGCGGGAGAGGTCGCTGTTGCCTTCGGCGATCTCGCCGGCGGCCAGGTTGATGCTGCCCGAGGCCTCCTGGATGCGGCCGACGATGCTCGTCAGCTGCTCCACGGTCGCGTTGGCATCGTCGCGCATGCGTGCGAATACACCATGGAATTCGCCATGCATGCGCGCGGTGAGGTCGCCGTCGGCGATGGCCCGCAACAGGGCCGAGAGCTTGCCCAGGTTGCGGTCGTTGACGGCCATCATCGAGTTGAGGTCGCCCACCATGACCGCGAAGTCGAAGCCGAACGCGGTCTCGTCGCCGCGCACCGAGAAATCGCCGGCCGCGGCGGCCTGCGCAAGCCGCTTGATCTCGCTGTTGATGGCCTGCAGGCTGCCGCGCACGCCGTTGATGGCCGCGGTGATCACCGCCTTCTCGCCGGGCAGGTCCTCCATTTCCTGCGACAGGTCGCCGGCGGCATAGGCCTGCGCCAGGCCGACGACGCGCATCGTCACGCCCAGGTGATCGGCGACCAGGCGGTTGGTGCCCTCGACCATGGTGGCGAATTCGCCGGCGAATTCCTGGCTGGGAATGCGATAGCTGACCGCGCCCGCCTCGTGCTGCCGGCCCATCTCGTTCTGTGCCTCGATGACATGGCGCAGGCGCACCTGCATCTCGTCCATCGCCTGCAGCATCTGCCCGACCTCGTCGCGGCCACGATGCCCCACGTGCACGTGCAGGTCGCCCTTCGAGACACCCTTGATCACCGCCAGCGCCCGGCCCACCGGCACCAGCACGGAGTTGCCGAGCAGCCAGCCCAGGCCGAGGTTGACCAGCACCAGCAGGCCGCCGGCCACGGTCATGATGCCGGTGAACCTCAGCGCCTGCGATTGGGTGTCGTCGAAGTACACGCCGGTGCCGATCACCCAGCCCCAGGGCTTGTAGAGGGTGTTGTAGGAGGATTTGGCGACCGGATCCTTCTTGCCCGGCTTGGCCCACTTGTAATCGACATAGCCGCCGCCGGCCTGCGCCACCTTCACGAAGGCGGGGAAGATGCGCTGCCCGTCTGGGCTGAGCACGTCGTTCAACGGCTTGCCCACCAGGTCGGGGCGGGTGGGATGCATCAGCATCGTCGGCTTTTCGTTGGTGACGTAGAAGTAGTCCACGCCCTTGTTCGCCTGCAGGGTGGACAAGGTGTCCAGCGCATGGCGCTGCGCTTCTTCCAGCGTCAGCTCGCCCTTTTCCACCCGCGCGGCATAGGCCTCCACCACGCCCAGCGCCATCTGCGTCTGCGCCTTGAGGCCGGCCTGGCGGGTATGCACCAGGTCCAGGTACTGCATGCGCGCGGCCACGATCGCCAGGAGGATGATGCCGCAGGCCACCAGGACCGTCTGCGACAGGAACTTGCGCTTCAACGGCATGTTCGCCATGGCGTTGGCGAGGACGCTCTGCGGATTCATCGGCTGGCTCGGCTGTGCAGGGAATAGGAACGGTCGTACTCGGAATAGCGGCGTTTGCGCACGAAAATTGAGTGCTGGGTCCCAGTGCGCTGTTGATGGAATTCCGGCGGGCGATTCAAACGGTGGATCGCCGAGCGCGCGTCACTGCCCGTCACGGGTGTGGCGAGCCCTGCGAACCGGTGCTCGCGGGCGCAAGGAAAGAAGGGGCCGCATGGCGGCCCCTCCGGATGATTCAGAACGTCTGCCACTGATCGGCGCCGCGCTCGCGGCGGGGCGCGGCGGCGGCCGGGCGCGGGGGCGCCGGTCGCAGCGGGATCACCGCCGCGCTTGCCGGCGACGCCTGCGTGGTACGGAAGATCGCCACTGCCTCGCGCAGCTCGCCCGATTGCTGTTCCAGCGCCCGCGCCGAGGCGGTGGCCTCCTCGACCAGCGCGGCGTTCTGCTGCGTGGCTTCGTCCATCTGGGTCACGGTCTGGTTGACCTGCTCGATGCCGGCGGACTGCTCCTGCGAGGCGGCGGTGATCTCGGCCATGATGTCGGTCACGCGCTGCACCGAGGCGACGATCTCGCCCATGGTGGCGCCGGCCTGGTGCACCAGCGCCGAACCATCGGCCACCTTGCCGACGGAGTCGTCGATCAGCGTCTTGATCTCCTTGGCCGCGTTGGCCGAACGCTGGGCCAGCATGCGTACCTCCGAGGCGACCACCGCGAACCCGCGACCCTGCTCGCCGGCGCGCGCCGCCTCCACCGCGGCGTTGAGCGCCAGGATGTTGGTCTGGAAGGCGATGCCGTCGATGACCGAGATGATCTCGGCGATCTTCTTCGAAGAGGCCTCAATGCCGGACATCGTGTCCACCACCTGGCCGACCACCGCGCCGCCCTGCGAGGCTACCGCTGCCGCCCCCTGCGCCAGCTGGTTGGCTTGGCGCGCGTGTTCGGCGTTCTGCTTCACGGTGGAGGTGAGTTCCTCCATCGAGGCGGCCGTCTCTTCCAGGTTGGCCGCCTGCTGTTCGGTGCGGCGGGAGAGGTCGCTGTTGCCTGCGGCGATCTCGCCGGCGGCCAGGTTGATGCTGCCCGAAGCGTCCTGGATACGGCCCACGATGCCCGTCAGCTGTTCCACCGTGGCGTTGGCGTCGTCGCGCATCTGCGCGAACACGCCATGGAAATCGCCGTGCATGCGCGCGGTGAGGTCGCCGCGGGCCAGGGCATCGAGCACCGAGGAGATCTGCGCGATGCTGTTCGCGTTGGCGTCGAGCAGGCCGTTGAGCTGGCGTGCCAGCAGCAGGTAGAAGCCGCTGCGGCCTTCGGTCTGCACGCGCTGGGAGAGGTCACCGTCCACCGCGGCCTGCACGATGCGCGCCACTTCCGCCTCGACCTTGGCTTCGGTGGTGCGGTCGCGCCATTCGCACACGGTGCCGAGCAACTGGCCGCCTTCGTCGCGCACGAGCGAAAGGTTCTGGTCGAAGCAGACCTCGCCGAAATGCACCTGGCGGCGCAGGGTGCCCTCGCGCTGCAGCTGCGCGAGCAGTTCGGGCGGCAGCGCGCCGCCGGGTTCGAGCACGCCGATCGGCTGGCCGACCAGCGGCCGGTCGGTATCGATGTCCGGCAACGCGCGGCCGATCTGCTCGGCATAGCCGTTGAGCATGGCGCGCAACGCCGGGCTGGCGTAGATGACGGTGAGATCCGGGTCGGTGATCAGCGTGCCGGTGGACGTGCTGTCCAACGCGATACGCACGCGCAGGTTTTCCGCCGCCACCGCCTGGTCGCGCTCGATGCGCTCGCGCAGGTCGCCCTGCATGCGCTGCATGGCACGCAGCAGTTCGCCCATCTCGTCCTGGCCGCCGGCCGGGATGTGGCCGTCCAGCTTGCCGGCGGCGATGTCGCGGGCCACGCCACAGGCGCCTGCCAGCGGCCGGCTGACCATGCGGCGGGTGGCGATGGAGACCAGCGCGGCAATCAGCGCGATGGCCAGCACCGACAGGCCGAGCATCACCTGCATCATGTGGCGCAAGGTGGCGGCCAGCGCGGTGCGCGGCTCCACGCCGACCAGTGTCCACTTCCAGCGCGGGAAGTGTTCGACGCTCACGGTGGCCGGGACGGCGGTGGCCTTGTCGTCCGGCGCGATGGCGATCACCCCGACGGCCGGCTCGTTCGAAGCGCTGTCGACCAGCTTGTTGAATGCCTCGCGGTCCGCGGCGGCCACCAGGGCGGCAGCCGGTTGGCCCTCGGCGCCCGGATGCACCACCAGCTTGCCGTGCGCATCGCCCTCGGCCCGGTCGACGACGAAGAAGTACCCGTCCGCGCCGATCTTCAGCCCGCGCATGCGCTCCTTCAACGTGGCCAGCCCGGCGCTGTAGTTCACGCCGACGAAAGCGATGCCGATCACCTGGCCCTGGGCGTCGACCAGGGGCTGGTAGTGGGTCATGTAGTCGTTGCCGAACAGCTTGGCGCGACCGGTATAGGGCTTGTTTTCCAGCGCCAGCGCATAGGCCGGGTGCTTGTGGTCCAGCACCGTGCCCACGACGCGCTCGCCCTTGTCGTTGGTGAGCGAGGTGGAGATCCGCACGAAGTCGTCGCCGCTGCGCGAGAAGATCGTCGCCACCGCGCCGGTGCCGGCGGTGAAGCGATCCACCAGCGTGTCATCGGTCCCCAGCGCCTTGCCGCCGAACGCCAGGTTGCCCACCTCGAATTCGCCGCGCTTGAGCGGTTTGCCGCGGGCATGGCTGGCTTCGCCGGCGGGGAACAGGGCGGTGAAGCCGCCGCTCAGGCGCTCGGTGTCCTGGGTGAGCGCGCGGTCGTACAGGGCAATGGTGTCCTGCATCACGTGCGTGGCGGTGGCCAGACCCTGGCGGCTCTTGGTCTCGTAGGCGCTGGCCGATTGCTCGTACACGCGCCAGGTCAGGGTGAGCAGCACCAGCGTCACCGCGAGGGTCACCAGCAGGCTGAGGCGCAGTCCGATCGAGAGGCGGGAAAGGATCTTCATGGGAGGAGGGTTCCGGAAGCTCGGTGCGCGAAGGCCTCCGTGCCTCGCGATGGAAAGGGAAGGGTGCCGGCACTGCCGGCACCCGGTGCGTCAGAACTCCTGCCAGTCCGCGTCGCTGGCGGTCGCGGTGGCGACGCCGCCGGCCGGCTTGCGTGCGGGCGCCGGACGCGGGGCACTGGCAGGGGCGGTGGAACGCGGCGGCGTACGCAGCTTCACCACCGCTGCACTGGCCTGCGTGGCCTGGGTGATCTTGAAGATCGCCACAGCCTCGGACAGCTGGCCGGCCTGTTCTTCCATCGCGCGCGCCGCAGCGGTGGCTTCCTCCACCAGCGCGGCGTTCTGCTGGGTGGTCTCGTCCATCTGCATCACGGTCTGGTTGACCTGCTCGATGCCGGCGGACTGCTCCTGCGAGGCGGCGGAAATCTCGGCCATGATGTCGGTCACGCGCTGCACCGAGGCGACGATCTCGCCCATCGTGGCGCCGGCCTTGTGCACCAGGGCCGAGCCATCGGCCACGCGCTCGACGGAGTCGTCGATCAGGCCCTTGATCTCCTTGGCCGCGTTGGCCGAACGCTGGGCCAGCGTGCGCACTTCCGAAGCCACCACGGCGAAGCCGCGGCCCTGCTCGCCGGCACGCGCCGCTTCCACCGCGGCGTTGAGCGCCAGGATGTTGGTCTGGAAGGCGATGCCATCGATGACCGAGATGATCTCGGCGATCTTGCGCGAAGAGGCTTCGATGTCGCCCATCGTGGTCACCACCTGGCCGACCACCTCGCCACCTTGCGAGGCCACCGAGGCCGCGCCGATGGCGAGCTGGTTGGCCTGGCGCGCGTGTTCGGCGTTCTGCTTCACGGTGGAGGTGAGTTCCTCCATCGAGGCGGCGGTCTCTTCCAGGTTGGCGGCCTGTTGTTCGGTGCGACGCGAAAGATCGCTGTTGCCCTGGGCGATCTCGCCGGCGGCCAGGTTGATGCTGCCGCTGGCGGTCTGGATGCGGCCCACGATGCCGGTCAGCTGGGCGACGGTGGCATTGGCGTCGTCGCGCATCTGCGCGAACACGCCGTGGAAGTCGCCTTCCATGCGGTGGGTCAGGTCGCCATCGGCGATGGCCCGCAGCAGCGCCGAGAGCGAGTGCAGGTTGTCGTCGGCGGTGGACATCAGGCGGTTGAGCGTTTCCACCATCGAGCGGAAGTCGTACTGGAATGCCTCGGCATCGCCGCGCACGCTGAAGTCGCCGGCGGCCGCGGCCGCGCCCAGGCGCTTGATCTCGTCGTTGATCGCGCCGAGGTTGCGCTTGACGGCATCCATCGTGTCGCTGATGACGGCCTTCTCGCCCGGCAGGCGCGCCATGTCCTGGCTGAGGTCGCCGATGGCGTAGCGCTGGGTCAGGTCGATGACCTGCATCTTGACGTCGATATGCTCGGCGACCAGTTCGTTGGCGTCGTGCACCATGCGGCCGTAGTCGCCCGGGAAACGGCCTTCGTCCATGCGGAAGCTGATCTCGCCGGCGGCATGGCGGCGCGCCATTTCCTCCTGCGCTTCCAGCACGGCCTGCAGCTGCTGCTGCATGTGGCGCATGCTGTCGAGCAGCTGGCCGGTTTCGTCACGGCTCTGCACGACGATGGCATTGTCCAGCTTGCCGCGGGCGATGTGGCCGGCGACGCGGGTCGCCTCGCCGAGCGGGCGCGAGATGGCGCGGGCAATCACAAAGCCCAGTACGCCGGCCAGGACGGTCAGCAGCGCCAGCACCGCCAGCAGCATCGCCACGGTACGCTTGTGCGCCGCGTTGGCCTGGGCCACGGTCGCGTGCAGGCGCTCGATGTTGTAGGCGCTCAGGTCCTTGAGGCCGGAGAACAGCGCACGACGTGCGTCGCGCGCCTCGGTGGAGGAGATCGTGCGGGCGGCTTCGAAGTCGCCGGCGTGCACGGCTGCGGCGATCTTCTCGTGCGCGGCGAAGTACGCATCGCGGTCCTTCTTGACCTTGTCGTAGATCGCCACCTCGTCCGGATCGGCGTCGGTGGAGACGTCCGCGTAGCCCTTCTCCTCCTTGGCGATGCTGGCCTCGGTGTCGGCCATGCGCTTGTCGTAGTCGGCGATCTTGGCCGGGTCGTCCTGGCTGTAGAGCTGCGAGATCTCGTAGGTGCGGTATTCGCCCAGTTGCGAGCGCATCTCGCCCAGGTGCTGCACCGAAGGCATCCAGTCTTCGCTCAGCTCCACGAGTTGGCTGTTGCCGGCACCCAGACGCAGCAGCGCGAACGCGCCCAGCGCCAGCGTCATCACGGTCGTTATGGAGAAGGCGAGCGCCAGTTTTCTGGCGATCGTCAGATTCTGGAACCACTTCATGGCGATATCTCGAGTGCTCGGCACGCAGCCGCGGAATGGGAAGGTGCCAGGGCGAAGGGATGGATTTCGCCTTGACATTGGGATTAGCGGCGCGACGGTTTCACCCTTGAGGGCGGATCGACGTCACAATTCGGAAGCCGTTAATCCTTCCTGCGAATAGTTCAGTCGCGTGACGGGAATTTCGGGAATAGCGGGCCGGGGCGGAGCCGTCTGGGTCATCGCATACGACAAAGCCCCGGCGCGAGGCCGGGGCTGGGGTCGGACCCAAAAGCGGCGCGGGCGCCGCGTGGATGCTAGGCGGCCTGGGGCAGGGCGCGCAGCGAACGCACCAGGCCACCGATGTCCACGATCAATGCGACGCGGCCGTCGCCGAGGATGGTGGCACCGGAGATGCCGGCGATACGGCGGTAGTTGTTCTCGATGTTCTTGACCACGACCTGCTGCTGGCCGACGAGCTCGTCCACTTCCAGCGCGATCTTCTGCCCGTCGCCTTCGACCACCACCACCAGCGGATCCTCGCTGCGCTCGCCGGCATAGCCGTAGTACTCGCTGAGCGAAAGGATCGGCAAATACTCGCCACGCACGCGCAGCACGCGGCCTTCGCCGGCCATGGTGCGGATGTCCGCCGCCTGGGGCTGCAGCGCTTCGAGCACGTAGGCCAGCGGCAGGATCAGGGTTTCACCGGCCACCGACACGGTCATGCCGTCGAGGATGGCCAGGGTCAGCGGCAGGCGGATCAGCGTGCGCGTGCCGTGGCCAGCGCTGCTTTCCACCTGCACTTCGCCGCCCAGCGCCTGGATGTTGCGGCGGACCACGTCCATGCCCACGCCGCGGCCGGACAGGTCGGTGACCGCGTCGGCAGTGGAGAAGCCCGGCGCGAAGATCAGGTCCCACACCTGCGAATCGGTGGGGTTGTCCGGCACCGCGATGCCGCGTTCGGCTGCCTTGGCGAGGATCTTCTCGCGGTTCAAGCCGCGGCCGTCGTCGCTGACTTCGATCACGATGTGGCCACCCTGGTGCGAAGCGGCCAGGGTAATCGTGCCGGTCTCGTCCTTGCCGGCAGCGCTGCGCGCCTCGGGCAGTTCCAGGCCGTGGTCGATGGAATTGCGCACCAGGTGGACAAGCGGATCGGCGATCTTCTCGATCAGTCCCTTGTCCAGCTCGGTGCCTTCGCCCAGCGTGCGCAGGCGCACCTGCTTGCCCAGGCGGGTGGAGAGGTCGCGCACCAGGCGCGGGAAGCGGCGGAACACCGCGTCCACCGGCAGCATGCGCACGCCGATCACCGCTTCCTGCAGGTCGCGGGTGTTGCGCTCGAGCAGGTCCAGGCCGGCGGCGAGGCTTTCGGCGTGCGCGGCATCCAGGCCGCCGGAGACGGCCTTGAGCATGGCCTGGGTGATGACCAGTTCGCCGACCAGGTTGATCAGGGCGTCGACCTTGTCGACGCTGACGCGGATCGAGGTTTCGGC
>JAEWJB010000049.1 GCA_023386795.1 Pseudomonadota bacterium | reverse complement strand
ACCCAAGGCAACCGAAACCCTCACCACCCCAGATACAATCCAAACCCAGCTTCAAGATAAAGCATCGCAAAAAGCCCCCCTGATGACCGACACCCCGTCCGCCGCGCCGCCGCTGCTCGCCGCGCAGGCCCTGAGCTTCAGCCGTAATGAAGAGGCGGTGTTCGGCCCGCTCGACTTCCAGGTCGATGCCGGCGAAGCCCTGCTGGTGCAGGGCGACAACGGCGCCGGCAAGACCACCCTGCTGCGTGTGCTCGCCGGCCTGCTGCGCGCGGACGCGGGCAAGATCGAAATCGACGGCCGCCCGGCCAGGCGCGTGGACCGCTCGCGTTTCATCGCCTACCTCGGCCATCTGCCCGCCCTGAAGGCCGACCTGACCACCCTGGAAAACCTCAACTTCCTTTGCGGCCTGCAAGGCAGGCGCGCACGCCAGATGCCCGGCAACGCCCTGGCCATCGCCGGCCTGGCCGGCTACGAGGACGCCCTCGTGCGCCAGCTCTCCGCCGGCCAGAAGAAGCGGCTCGGCCTGGCCCGCCTGTGGCTCTCGCCCGCCCCCCTGTGGCTGCTGGACGAGCCCTACGCCAACCTCGACCTAGACGGCATCAACCTGGTCAACCGCATGATCTCCGCCCACCTGCGCGGCGGTGGCGCTGCCCTGGTCACCACGCATGGCGCCTACGCCGCACCGCCGGTGCGCACGCGCATGCTCACCCTGGGAGCGGACGCATGAGCGCGCCAGCCCCGCTGCCCTCGCTATGGCAGGCCTCGCGTGCCTTGATCGTGCGCGACCTGCGCCTGCTGTGGCGCCGCCGCGGCGATGCCCTGCAGCCGGCCCTGTTCGCCCTGCTCATCGCCGTGCTGTTCGCCCTGGCCCTCGGCGGCCATGCCGACACCCTCTCCCTCGTCGCGCCTGCGGTGATGTGGCTGGCCGTGCTGCTCGCCGGGCTGCTCTCGCTCGACTCGCTGTTCCGCGGCGACGCCGACGACGGCTCGCTCGAACAATGGGTGCTCGCCCCCGTGCCGCTGGCCTGGCTGGTGCTCGTGCGCGTGCTGCTGCACTGGGTCGTCACCGCGTTGCCGCTGATCGTCGCCACGCCGCTGCTCGGCGAATTGCTGCACCTGCGGCATGACCAGTTGCCCGTGCTGCTGGCATCGTTGCTGCTCGGCACGCCCCTGCTCAGCCTGCTCGGCGCGGTGGTGGCGGCGCTGACGGTGAACATGAAACGCTCTGGTATTCTCGTGGCGTTGCTGGCGCTGCCGTTGTACGTGCCGGTGCTGGTGTTCGGCGCGGGCAGCGTCGCCGCCGGCACGCAGGGACTGGACCCGTCCGCGCCGTTGCTGCTGCTCGGGGCCGGGCTGGTCATCGGACTGGTGCTGGCGCCGCTGGCGGCCGCCGCGGCGATCCGTATTTCGCTGAGCTGAGCCACGCCGTAACACCCCAAGCCGGAGCCGTCGCCACCGCATGAATCGCCTCGTCCGCTGGTTCCACCAACTTGGCTCGCCCCCGGTATTCGATCGTTTCGCCGCCCGCTGGGCGCCGTGGTGCCTGGCCGCCGGCGCGGTGCTGGCCGCGCTGGGGTTCTGGCAGGCGCTGTTCGTGGTGCCGGCCGACTACCAGCAAGGCGACAGTTTCCGCATCCTCTATATCCACGTGCCCAGCGCGTGGATGAGCCTGTTCGTGTTCGGCCTGATGGCGCTGTATGCCGCCATCGCGATGATCTGGCGCATCAAGCTGTGCGAGATCCTCGCCATGGCCTGCGCCCCGGTCGGCGCCGCCTTCACCCTCATCACCCTGCTCACCGGCAGCATCTGGGGCAAGCCGATGTGGGGCGCGTGGTGGGACTGGGACCCGCGCCTGACCACCGAGCTGATCCTGCTGTTCCTCTACCTGGGCGTGATCGGCCTGTACCAGGTCATCGACGACCACCGCAATGCCGCGCGTGCCGCCGGCCTGCTGGCCATCGTCGGCGTCGCCCTGCTGCCGGTGATCCGCTATTCGGTGGTGTGGTGGAACTCGCTCCACCAGGGCCAGAGCATCCGCCTGTTCGGCGAATCGAGCATCGACGGCTCGATGCTGCTGCCCCTGTGGCTGATGGTCGCGGCCACCAAGTTCTGGTTCGCCGGCTCGCTGCTGCTGCGTGCACGCGCCGACAACCTGCGCCGCGAGGCCGGCAAGGACTGGGTCGCGCGCCTGGGCGAAGCGGAGAAGCCGGCATGAACTACCTGGCTTACGTGATCGCCGCCTACGCGGTGTTCGTCATCGTGCTGCTGTGGGACGTGCTGGCCGCGCGCTGGCAGGTACGCCGCGCACTGCGCCAGGCCGCCGCGCGCCGGCAGCGCCAGCGCACGCGCGCGGCCGCCACCGAAACGGAACTGGTGCGATGAACCCGACCCGTCGCCGTCGCCTGTGGTGGGTGCTGCTGCTGGTGCTGGCCGGTGGCCTGGCCACCACGCTGGTGGCGCTGGCCCTGCAGCGCAATGTCGCCTATCTCTACACGCCCTCCGAAGTGCTGCGCGGCGATGCCGGCGACCACGCCCGCTTCCGCCTTGGCGGCATGGTCGAGAAAGGCTCGTTCCAGCGCGCCGCGGGCTCGCTGCAGGCCCACTTCCGCGTCACCGATGGCGATGCGCAACTGCCGGTGAGCTACGACAAGATCCTGCCGGACCTGTTCCGCGAAGGCCAGGCGGTCATCGCCACCGGGCAGATGCGCGATGGCGTGTTCGTCGCCGAGGACGTGCTGGCCAAGCACGACGAGAACTACATGCCCAAGGAAGTCGCCGACAAGATGGGCGCGGCGCACCGCAAGCACGACGTCGTGGCGGGGCCGCAGTGACGGCAGCACGGCGCGGCGATTCGAACCGGAACCTGCCCTGATGCTGCCCGAACTCGGCCAGGTCCTGCTGATCCTCGCCCTGCTGGTCGCGCTGCTGCAGGCGGTGCTGCCGCTGGCTGGCGCGCAGCGCGGGCACGTGGCGTGGATGGAGGTGGCCCGTCCGGCTGCGATGGCCCAGCTGCTGCTGGTGGGCGGCGCCTTCGCCGTGCTGACGGCGGCCTTCGTGCGGCAGGACTTCTCCGTGGCCTACGTCGCCGAGAACTCCAATTCGCTGCTGCCGCTGGTGTACCGCTACTCGGCGGTGTGGGGCGCCCACGAAGGCTCGCTGTTGCTGTGGACGCTGGTGCTGGCGTTGTGGAGCGCGGCGGTGGCGGTGTTCTCGCGCTCGCTGCCGTTGCCGGTGGTGGCGCGCGTGCTCGGCGTGATGGCGCTCATCAGCCTGGGCTTCCTCGCCTTCCTGCTGTTCACCTCCAACCCGTTCGCACGGCTGCTGCCGGCGCCGCCGGAGGGCGGCGACCTCAACCCGCTGCTGCAGGACCCGGGCCTGATCATCCACCCGCCGATGCTCTACGCAGGCTACGTGGGCTTCGCGGTGCCGTTCGCCTTCGCCATCGCCGCCTTGCTCGACGGCCGCCTGGACGCGCGCTGGCTGCGCTGGTCGCGGCCGTGGACGAACGTAGCCTGGGCGCTGCTCACGCTGGGCATCGCGTTGGGCAGTTGGTGGGCGTACTACGAACTGGGCTGGGGCGGCTGGTGGTTCTGGGACCCGGTCGAGAACGCCAGCTTCATGCCATGGCTGGCCGGCGCGGCGCTGCTGCACTCGCAAGCGGTGACCGAGAAGCGCGGTAGCTTCGGTGGCTGGACGCTGCTGCTGGCGATCGCCGCGTTCTCGCTCTCGCTGCTGGGCACCTTTCTGGTCCGTTCCGGCGTGCTGACCAGCGTGCATTCCTTCGCCGCCGATCCCTCGCGCGGCTTGTTCATCCTGATCTTCCTGGCGCTGGTGATCGGTGGCTCGCTGCTGCTCTACGCACTGCGCGCCCCGTCGCTGGCACCGGCGTCGGAGGACCCGCGCCGAGGCTTCGCCGCCACCTCGCGCGAGACCCTGCTGCTGGCCAACAACCTGCTGCTCACCTGCGCCTGCGCGATGGTGCTGCTGGGCACGCTGTATCCCCTGCTGGCCGATGCGCTGGCACTGGGCAAACTCTCGGTCGGCCCGCCGTACTTCGGCACGCTGTTCGTGCTGCTGATGGCTCCGCTGGTACTGCTGCTGCCATTCGGCCCGCTTACCCGCTGGCAGCGCGACCAGCCCTCGCGCCTGCTCGCTCTGCTGCTGCCGTGGCTGGGCCTGGCGCTGGCGGCCGGCGTGCTGGGCTGGGTGCTGGCGCCGCAGGGCCGGTGGAAGGCGGCGCTGGGCGTCGCCGCGGCGGCCTGGGTCCTGCTGGGCACGGCGCGCTTTGCCTGGCTGCGCCTGCGTGCCGCCGCACCAGGCCAGCGCTTCACCGCCGAAATGACCGGCATGCTGCTGGCACACGGCGGCGTGGCGGTGTTCCTGGCCGGCGCGCTGCTGGTGGAATCGCTGAGCGTGCAGCGCGAGGTCGCCCTGGCCCCGGGCCAGCAGTTGCGCATCGGCGCCTACGACCTGCGCCTGGACGGCCTCGACCCGGTGCAGGGCCCGAACTACAGTGCCGACATGGCGCGCGTGACCGTGCTGCGTGGCGGCCGTGAACTGGGCGTGCTCACGCCGGAAAAGCGGCGCTACGCCAGCGGCGGCCAGGTCATGACCGAAGCCGGCATCCGCCCCGGTCCGCTGGGCGATGTCTACGTCGCCCTGGGCGAACCGCTCGGTGCCGGCGCCTGGGCGGTGCGGGCCCACGTCAAACCCTTCGTGCGCTGGATCTGGCTCGGCGCGCTGCTGATGGCGCTGGGCGGGCTGGTCACCGCCACCGACCGGCGCTTCCGTCGTCTTCCGGAGAAGTCCTGATGTCCGAACCGTCCACCCGCCGTCTGTCCCTGCCGTTGCTCGTCGGCGGCGTGGTGCTGTTCCTGGCCGTGCTGGCGCTGCTGCTGTATGGCGTGCACCGCTCCGGCAACGCCGACCGCGACAGCCTGCCCTCGGCGCTGATCGGCAAGCCAGCCCCGGCGTTCGACCTGCCGCTGCTGCACGACGCCTCCATCCGCGTCACCGCCGCCGACCTGCGCGGCGCACCCTACGTGCTCAACGTGTGGGGCAGCTGGTGCCCGACCTGCCGCGAGGAACACCCCATCCTCACCCGCTTCGCCCTGACCAAGCGCGTGCGGGTGATCGGCTACAACTGGAAGGACGAACGCGCCGACGCACTGCACTGGCTCGAACAGCTTGGCAACCCGTACCTGCTGGTGCTGGCCGACCCGGACGGCCGCACCGCCATCGACTGGGGCATCGCCGCCGCGCCGGAAACCTTCCTGGTCGACGCACAGGGCGTGGTGCGCTGGAAGCATAGCGGCGCGCTCACCCAGGAAGTGATCGACGAACAGCTGATCCCGCAATTGACCCGGCTCGAACGCGCGCCCGCCGGGGCCACTGCCTTGCACGCCGCGCCATGAAGGCACGCGCGGCCGCCTGGCTGGTGGCGCTGACGCTCGCCGGCACTGGCGCATTGGCGTCTGCGCAGCCGGTCTCCGACCCGGCGCCGCTGCAATACCGTGATCCGGCCGAAGAAGCCCGCTTCCACGCCCTCACCGCCGAACTGCGCTGCGTGCAGTGCCAGAATCAGTCGCTGGCCGATTCCAATGCACAGATCGCCCACGACCTGCGCCGCGAAGTGCTCGACCTGATGCACCAGGGCCGCAGCGACGCGCAGATCAAGCAGTTCCTGGTCGAACGCTACGGCGAATTCGTGCTCTATCGCCCGCAGGTCGAATCGCGCACCTGGCTGCTGTGGTTCGGCCCGGCCGTGCTGCTGCTTGGCGGCGCGGGCCTGCTGCTCGTGCTGGTGCGCCGCCGCGCGCGTGCCCTGCCCGCCGCACCGGGCCCCGAAGAACCGCAGGAGTGGTGATGGTCGTCTTCGCGCTGATCGCCGCCCTCATCGCCGTGGGCGTGCTGGCCTGGGTGCTGCGGCCGATGTGGGCGCATTCGCGCGGCTTCGTGCTCGCCACCATCGTCCTGCTCGGCCTCGGCACTGCCGTACTGTATGGCCTGCTCGGCACGCCGGCGGGCCTGCGCGAGGCCAATGCCTCGCGCATCGACACCCCGCGCGACATCGACGAAGCGGTCGCGGACCTGCGTGCCGCGCTCGAACGCGACCCTGGCCAGGTCGAAGGCTGGATGCTGCTCGGCCGCGCCCTGCTCGGCCAGGAGAAGTACAGCGAAGCCGCCGACGCCTTCGCCCACGCGGTCAAGCTGCAGCCGGACCACGCCGAAGTCCTGGTCTCCGCCGCGCAGGCGCGCATGCTCGCCGCCGGCAGCGGCCACGCCGATGCCACTGCGATGGAATGGCTGCAACGCGCCTTGGCACTGCAGCCCGAACACCAGCGCGCCCGCTGGTTCCTCGGCGTGGCCCAGCGCCAGGCCGGACAGCCGGCCGCCGCGGCGGCCACGTGGGAACCGTTGCTGGCGCAGGTCGATGGCGGCACGCGCGAGAGCCTGCTGGCGCAGATCAATGCCGCCCGCGCAGACGCCGGGCAACCGCCGCTCGCGCCACCGCCGCCACCGACCGGCGGACTGGACGTGGAAGTGGCCGCCGCCCCGGGCTGGCACACCGCTTTGCCGCCGCAGACCACCGTGTTCGTCATCGCGCGCATCCCGGACGGCCCACCGATGCCGGTGGCGGTGGAGAAGCACGCGCTCTCCGAGTTGCCGCTGAAGGTGCGCCTGGACGACAGCGACAGCCCGATGCCCACGGCCAAGCTCTCCGCGCTGGGCGAAGTGGAAGTGCTCGTGCGCGTCTCGCCCAGCGGCAACGCGATGCCGCAGGCCGACGACATCGCCTCCAGACCGGTACGGGTGAAACTCCCGTCCGACACGCCAGTGCGCCTGATCGTGGGCGAATGAGCCGCCGCACCCGGCATGCAGTGATCCATGCCGGCGCCTGCGGCGCGGCGACGCGTCCCGCTAGAATCGCCGCATGACTGAATTCATCCCGGCTGGAAGCCAGTTCCTTTCCCTGCCCTCGCCGTTCCCGATGAAGCGGGGTGGCGCGCTGCACGGTGCGCGCGTGGCGTATGAAACCTGGGGCACGTTCTCGGCCGCGGGCGACAACGCCGTGCTGATCGTCACCGGCCTGTCGCCGAACGCACACGCCGCGCGCAACGCGGGCAATCCCGAACCGGGCTGGTGGGAAGCGATGATCGGCCCCGGCAAGCCGATCGACACCGACCGCTGGTTCGTGGTGTGCGTGAACTCGCTGGGCAGTTGCAAGGGCTCGACCGGCCCGGCCTCGACCAACCCGGCCACGGGGGCCCCCTATCGGCTGGATTTCCCGGAGCTGTCGGTCGAAGACGGCGCGGACGCCGCGGTGGCGGTGGTGCATGCGCTGGGCATCGCGCAGCTGGCCTGCCTGATCGGCAACTCGATGGGCGGCATGACGGCGCTGGCGATCCTGCTGCGGCATCCGGGCATCGCGCGCAGCCACATCAACATTTCCGGCAGCGCGCAGGCATTGCCGTTTTCCATTGCGATCCGCTCGCTGCAACGCGAGGCGATCCGCCTGGACCCGAACTGGAACGGCGGGCACTACGACGACACGCGCTATCCCGAATCGGGCATGCGCATGG
Organism: Pseudomonadota bacterium; assembly: GCA_023386795.1. Taxonomy (GTDB): domain Bacteria; phylum Pseudomonadota; class Gammaproteobacteria; order Xanthomonadales; family Xanthomonadaceae; genus Stenotrophomonas_A. The sequence continues at coordinate 948 of JAEWJB010000049.1, read as the reverse complement.
CGCGCAAGCTGGGCGTGATCACCTATCGCTCCGCACTGGAATGGGACGGGCGATTCGGCCGCGTGCGGCTGGATTCGGAACAGGCCGATGAAGACCCGTTCGGACTGGAGTTCCAGGTGGAAAGCTACCTGGAAGGCCACGCACGGCGTTTCGTACGCTTCTTCGATCCGAACTGCTATTTGTACCTGAGCCGTTCGATGGACTGGTTCGACCTGGCCGAATACGCCGACGGCGACGTGATGGCGGGTTTGGCGATGATCCGCGTGCCGCGCGTACTGGCGATCGGTGCCAACACCGATATCTTGTTCCCGGTGCAGCAGCAGCAGCAGATTGCCGATGGGTTGCGTGCCGGCGGCGCCGAGGCGGAGTTCCTCGGGCTTGAGTCGCCGCAGGGGCACGATGCCTTCCTGGTGGACTTCGAGCGTTTTGGGCCCGCGGTGCGGGGGTTTCTGGATTCGGTGTGACTTTCTTTCTGCGCTGTTGGGTTGGTGGAATGGTTTTTTTTTGATGGCGCGCGCGTAGTTTGCGGCTTGTTGTGCTGGCTAACGGTGCGGGCACCGGGCTGGCGTATAGGCTCGTCGCGGCTCGGTCAGACATCCTGTCTGACTCGCCGCCGCGGGCCATCCATGGCCCGCTGACGAACCTATACGCCAGCCCGGCGCCAGGCGCTTTTGTTTCCCCACTTCGTTTGGGGCGCGCAGGTGAGGTTGAGGGGAAGAGCAAAAGCAAACGCAAAAGCAGGCCTGCTTCTCGGCTTCTCATCTCTTCATTCTTCAATCCTTGCTCTTCTCTTCCCATGTCACGCGCAAGCCAGTCCTACGTTGGGGAAGTGTGGCTGTCGCCTTTGTTGTCCGTCGCGGTGATCTGTCGGGCCTTCGGGGGCAGGGCCCTTTCGGGACCGTAGGCGACATGGATGTCGCCTACGAGCCTCCATGGATGGATTCACGG
>JAEWJB010000048.1 GCA_023386795.1 Pseudomonadota bacterium | reverse complement strand
CCGCTGCCATAGCCGCGCGCCTGCAGGTGTATCCATGCGATCACGCGCGTGTATCTTGCGCATCGAGCTCGCGTCGCAGCCAATCGGCGAAGGCATCGATTCGCTGGTCTCCATTGCGCGCGTCGGCGCACAGCACCCATTGCGCCGACGTCTCGACGAAACCCCATGGCGCGATGAGCCTTCCGCTCGCCAGGTCGTCCGCCACCAGCGGTTGCGGGGCGATGGCGACGCCCAGTCCCGCCACGGCCGCCTCCAGCAGATAGAGCAAGTGCTCGAAGTCGTTGGCGACCTGCAGCGCATCCGGGGCCAACCCATTGGCCTGCGCCCACTCCGGCCAGGCTTGGGGCCGCGAGCGCGTGCCCAGCAGCGGCAGCCGGGCCATGTTCGACACGGAGTGCTCTGCCCCGGCCATGCGTGGGCTCATCACTGGCCCGATCCGCTCCGGCCCCAGCGCGAGTACCCGCCAGCCTGACGGCCAAGGGGGAGAGGCGAGTAGCAGGGCCACGTCCAGTCCCCCCAGGTCGGGCCCGGGGGGCTGCTCGGTAGCCGACAGGTGCAGGGTCAGGCGCGGCAGGTCTTCGCCCAGCCGTGCGAGGCGTGGAATCACCCAGCGCGCCAGCAGGCTGCCGCTGCAACCGAGCACCAGCGGCGCATGGCCGGGGCGCCGCCGCAGGTCGCGCCAGGTATCGCGGAGCCGGCCGAATGCCTCGCCGCTGGCTTCGCGCAACCGCTCACCCGCCTCGGTCAGCACCAGTCCCCGTCCCTGCCGGGCGAACAGCGGCGTACCCAGCGCTTCCTCCAGCGTGCGGACATGCCGGCTTACTGCCCCATGGGTGACATGCAGTTCGTCGGCGGCCCGGCTCACGCTGCCCAGGCGGGCGGCGGCTTCGAAGGCGCGCAGGGCGGGAAGGGGGGGTAGATCGTTGCTCATGTGAGTGATACTCACAGGTCGTGGAGAATGGATCGATTATCTCCGGCGGCGGCCTGCGGTAAAGTGCCTGCCATTGCGGCATCAAGGCCGCGCGCACGAGCTTCGCACTGCCATGTCCACGCCTTCCATCAGTGACTTCCACGCCTATCCCGATGCCGCCGGCCACTTCGGCCGCTATGGCGGGCGCTTCGTCGCCGAAACCCTGATCGGGCCGCTGCAGGAACTGGCGGCTGCCTACGATGCGGCACGCCAGGACCCGGGGTTCATCGCCGCGTATGACAAGGACCTCAAGCACTACGTGGGCCGGCCCAGCCCGATCTACCACGCCGAGCGCCTGAGCCGGGAGGTGGGCGGCGCGCAGATCCTGCTCAAGCGCGAGGACCTGAACCACACCGGCGCGCACAAGATCAACAACACCATCGGCCAGGCGCTGCTGGCCAGCCGCATGGGCAAGAAGCGCATCATCGCCGAGACCGGCGCCGGCCAGCATGGCGTGGCCAGCGCCACCGTCGCCGCGCGCCTGGGCCTGGAATGCGTGGTGTACATGGGCGCCACCGACATCGAGCGGCAGAAGATCAACGTCTACCGCATGAAGCTGCTCGGTGCGACGGTAGTGCCGGTGACCAGCGGTTCGGCCACGCTGAAGGACGCGCTCAACGAGGCGATGCGCGATTGGGTGACCAACGTCGCCGACACCTTCTACATCATCGGCACCGTGGCCGGGCCGGACCCGTACCCGCGCATGGTGCGTGATTTCAACGCCATCGTTGGCCGCGAGGCGCGCGCGCAGATGCTGGAGGATTACGGCCGGCTGCCGGATGCGATCACCGCCTGCGTGGGCGGCGGCAGCAACGCCATCGGCCTGTTCCATGCCTTCCTCAACGACACGGGCGTGGCGATCTACGGCGCCGAAGCGGCCGGCGACGGCATCGCCACCGGCCGCCATGCGGCGTCCATCGCCGCCGGCCGGCCGGGCGTGCTGCACGGCAACCGTACCTACGTGATCTGCGACGACGACGGGCAGATCATCGAGACCCACTCGGTCTCCGCTGGACTGGATTACCCGGGCGTGGGGCCGGAGCATGCCTTCCTCGCCGACACCGGTCGCGCGCAGTACCTGGGCATCACCGACGACGAAGCCTTGGCTGCCTTCCACCTGCTCGCGCATACCGAGGGCATCCTGGCGGCGCTGGAATCCAGCCACGCGGTCGCACAGGCGATCAAGCTGGCGCGCGACCTGCCGAAGGATGCGCTGGTGCTGTGCAACCTGTCCGGTCGGGGCGACAAGGACGTGCATACGATCGCCGCGCGCGAAGGGGTGACGGTATGAACCGCATCCACGACAAGTTCGCCCAACTCCGCGCCGCACGCCGCAAGGCGCTGATTCCCTTCATCACCGCCGGCGATCCCTCGCTGGAGGCTACCGTGCCGGTGATGCATGCGCTGGTGCGCGCGGGGGCCGACGTCATCGAGCTGGGCGTGCCGTTCTCCGACCCGATGGCCGATGGCCCGACCATCCAGCGCAGCTCCGAGCGCGCGCTGGGCCGGGGCGCCGGATTGGCCTATGTGCTGGAAGCCGTGCACGAATTCCGCCGCGAGGACGCCGCCACGCCCGTAGTGCTGATGGGCTATCTGAACCCCGTCGAGATCCACGGCACGGCGCGTTTTGCCGAGGCGGCGGTGGAGGCGGGGGTCGATGGCGTGCTGCTGGTGGATCTGCCGCCCGAAGAGGCCGGCGAAACCCGCGAGCTTTTCGACCGCGCCGGGCTGGCGCTGATCGCGCTGGCCGCGCCCACCACCGACGACCAGCGCCTGCCGCAGGTCTGCGCCAGCGCGCGGGGCTATCTCTATTACGTGAGTTTCGCCGGTGTCACCGGCGCTGACCGCCTGGACACCCATGCCGCCGGCCAGCGCCTGCAGGCCCTGCGCCAGGCCGCGACCGTGCCGGTGGTGGCCGGCTTCGGCATCAAGGACGCCGCCAGCGCCGCGGCGATGGCGGTGGACGCCGATGGCGTGGTGGTGGGCAGCGCGCTGGTGCAGGCGCTGGAAGGCGCTGCCGACAGCGGGCAGGCGCGACAGCGGGCCGAGGCGTTCCTGGCGCCGCTGCGGGCCGCGCTGGATGCCGGTTGAGGCCGAACGTACGCTGGCGTCCTGCACCGTATCGAACCGGCTGGGATAGACTGACGCCCCTCTGCGGCCCCCGGGGCCGCCCTGCAAGGATCGTCATCACCGCATGAGCTGGCTCAGCAAACTGATGCCCTCGGGCATCCGCACCGACAACACCCCGAGCAAGAAGCGCAGCGTCCCCGAAGGCCTGTGGGAGAAGTGCAGCAACTGCGGCAGCGTGCTGTACCGCCCCGAGCTGGAAGAGAACCTCGAGGTCTGCCCGAAGTGCGGCCATCACATGGCCATCCGCGCCCGCGCGCGCCTGGCGTCGCTGTTCGACGAGGGCAGCACCAGCGAGATCGCCGCCCACCTCGGCCCGGTCGACGTGCTCAAGTTCCGCGACCAGAAGAAGTACGCCGAGCGCATCAAGTCCACCCAGAAGGCGACCGGCGAATACGACGCGCTGGTGGCCATGCGCGGCCTGCTCAAGGGCAATCCGCTGGTCGCCTCCTCGTTCGATTTCGCCTTCATGGGCGGGTCGATGGGGTCGGTGGTCGGCGAGCGTTTCGCCCGTGCCGCCGAAGTGGCGCTGGAGCTGGGCTGTCCTTACGTGTGCTTCTCCGCCAGTGGCGGTGCGCGGATGCAGGAAGGCCTGTTCTCGCTGATGCAGATGGCCAAGACCTCCGCGGCGCTCGGCCGCCTGCGCGAGGCCGGCCTGCCGTACATCTCGGTGCTCACCCATCCCACCACCGGCGGCGTGTCGGCATCCTTCGCGATGCTGGGCGACATCAACATCGCCGAGCCGCAGGCGCTGATCGGCTTCGCCGGCCCGCGCGTGATCGAACAGACCGTGCGCGAGAAGTTGCCGGAAGGCTTCCAGCGTTCGGAGTTCCTGCTTGAACACGGCGCGATCGACCAGATCTGCGACCGCCGCGAAATGCGCGAGCGCCTGGCCGACCTCACCGCGATGATGATGCGCCAGGCCCGTCCGGCCGCCGACGACAAGCCCGCCGCCGCATGAGCGCACGCAAGTATTTCGGCACCGACGGCATTCGTGGCCGCGTCGGGCAGGGGCCGATTTCGGCCGACTTCGTGTTGCGCCTGGGCAATGCCCTGGGGCGCGTGCTGGGCGAAGCTGGCCGTGGCCGCCCCGTCGTGCTGATCGGCAAGGACACGCGCATCTCCGGCTACATGTTCGAAGCGGCGCTGGAGGCCGGGCTGGTGGCCGCCGGTGCCGACGTGCAGCTGATCGGGCCGATGCCGACGCCGGCCATCGCCTTCCTGACCAATACGCTGCGTGCGGACGCCGGCATCGTCATCAGTGCCTCGCACAACCCGCATTACGACAACGGCATCAAGTTCTTTTCCGCAGACGGTGAGAAGCTTGACGATGCCACCGAGTTGGCCATCGAGGCTGCGCTCGATGCGCCGTTCCTGACCGTGGATTCGAGCCGGCTCGGCAAGGCGTCGCGCGCGCGTGACGCGATCGGCCGCTACATCGAGTTCTGCAAGTCCAGCGTGCCGCGCGGCTTCCACCTGCGTGGGCTGAAGATCGTGCTGGATTGCGCCCACGGCGCCACCTACCACATCGCCCCGATGCTGTTCCGCGAACTGGGAGCGGAGGTCGTGGTGATCGGCGCCGCCCCGGATGGCCTGAACATCAACGACGGCGTGGGTTCGACCCACATCGACAACCTGGCCGCGAAGGTGCGCGAAGTCGGTGCCGACCTTGGCATCGCCTTCGACGGCGACGGCGACCGCGTGCTGATGGCCGACGACCAGGGCAACCCGGTCGATGGCGACGACCTGCTGTACGTGCTGGCGCGCGGCTGGCAGGCGAGTGGCCGGCTCAAGGGCACGGTCGTCGGCACGCTGATGACCAACTACGGCCTTGAGCAGGCACTGGCTGGCCTCGGCATCCCGTTCGTGCGCGTCAAGGTCGGTGACCGTTACGTGCACCAGGCGCTGGTCGAAGGCGGCGGCGTGCTGGGAGGCGAGACATCGGGCCACATGCTGTGCCTGGACCGCGCCACCACCGGCGACGGCATCGTCAGTGCGCTGCAGGTGCTCGAGACGCTGCGCCGGGAAGGCGTGGGCCTGCGTCAGGCGCTGTCCGGCCTGCACAAGGTGCCGCAGAAGACGGTGAACGTGAAGCTCGATGGCGGCGATGCGAAGGCCGTCGTCGGCGCGGCATCGGTGCAGCAGGCGCTGTTGCAGGCCCAGGCGGCGGTGAGTGGCCGAGGGCGCGCGTTCCTGCGGCCCTCCGGCACCGAGCCGGTGGTGCGCGTGACGGTGGAGGCCGATGACGCGACGTTGATGCAGGGCACGCTCGATGCGCTCTCTGCAGCGGTGCGTGCGGCCGTGTAGGCGAGGCAGCCCGCGCGATGGACCGAAGACGCCGGCTTTGTGCCGGCGTTTTCATTGCCGCGGCGGGCAGGCTCTGGCCGGACGGGGCGATCTGTCACAATGGCAACCTTCGGCGGCACGGGCCGCCTTCATCGCCAGCATTGCAGGACACGCCGTGAGCCAGATCCCGACCCTCGACATCACCCGCTTCGATACCGACCGCGAGGCCTTCGTCGCCGAACTCGGCGCCGCCTATCGCGAATGGGGCTTTGCCGGTATCCGCAACCATGGCATTCCCCAGGAAGAGATCGACGCGGCCTACGCGGTATTCAAGGCGTTCTTCGCCCTGCCGGAGGAAACCAAGCGCCGGTATGTATTGCCGGGCAGCGGCGGTGCGCGCGGCTATACCGCGTTCGGCGTGGAAACCGCCAAGGACTCCAAGCATTTCGACCTGAAGGAGTTCTGGCACATCGGCCGTGAAATCCCGGAAGGCTCGAAGTACCGCGAGGTGATGCCGGCCAACCTGTGGCCCGAAGAAGTCGCCGGCTTCCGCGAGCACGGCTACAACCTCTACAGCAAGCTCGACCAGCTCGGCGCGCGCGTGCTGTCGGCGCTGGCCCTGCACATCGGGCTGCCGGAAAACTATTTCGTCGACAAGACCGATTCGGGCAACTCGATCCTGCGGCCGATCCACTACCCGCCGATCACCGCCGACGACATCCCCAACGTGCGCGCCGGTGCCCACGAGGACATCAACCTGATCACGCTGCTGGTGGGCGCCAGCGCCGCCGGCCTGGAGGTGAAGTCCAAGCAGGGCGAGTGGGTGCCGTTCACCTCCTCGGCCGACACGATCGTCGTCAACATCGGCGACATGCTGCAGCGCCTGACCAACCACGTGTACCCCTCGACCACCCATCGCGTGGTCAATCCCCCGGGTGACCTGGCACGCCAGCCGCGCTATTCGGTGCCGTTCTTCCTGCACCCCAACCCGGATTTCCTGATCGACGTGCTGCCTTCCACGGTCACCGCCGACAATCCGAGCCGTTACCCGGAGCCGATCACCGCCCAGGGTTACCTGGAAGAGCGCCTGCGCGAGATCAAGCTCAAGTAAGGTAGGGCAGGGCGCCCGCCCGCCGAATATCGGGGCCGGTCCATGACCGGCCCTTTTTTTGTCGCCTTGTCGGCGGCGGGCTGGCCTGGCCGGGACCTTTTTTGTCCCGCCGTTGTCCGCGATAACGGTTCGGCATGGCGCACTGGATTATTCTTATACCCTTTTGCGAGGAGTGACGAAGCGATGGCGATACGTCGCAAGATCGTGGCCGGTAACTGGAAGCTGCACGGCACCCGCCGGTTCGCCACCGAGTTGGTCGCCCGGGTCGCCACGGCCATGCCGCTGGACGGGGTGGAGGTGGTCATCCTGCCGCCGCTGCCGTATCTGGGCGACCTGATCGAGGATTTCGAGGGGGGCCACCTGCGCTTCGGCGCCCAGGACGTGAGCAGCAACGAGAAGGGCGCCTACACCGGCGAGGTCTCGGCCACGATGCTGGTGGACGTGGGGGCGGACTACGGGCTGGTCGGGCATTCCGAGCGTCGCCAGTACCATTTCGAAAGCAGCGAACTGGTGGCACGCAAGTTCGCCGCCGCCCTGCATGCCGGGCTGACCCCGATCCTGTGCGTGGGAGAATCCCTGCAGGATCGCGAGGCCGGGCTGACCGAGCGGGTCATCGCCAGCCAGCTGGCGCCGGTGCTGGCGCTGGTCGGGGTGGAGGGGTTCGGCAAGGCCGTGGTGTCCTACGAGCCGATCTGGGCCATCGGCACCGGCCGCAGTGCCAGCCCGGCCCAGGCCCAGGCCGTGCACGCCTTCATTCGTGGTCAAATCCGCGAGCTCGATGCTAGAATCGCCGATTCGTTGCCGATCCTGTATGGCGGCAGCGTCAAGCCCGATAACGCCGCGGAACTGTTCTCGCAGCCCGATGTCGATGGAGGGCTGGTCGGCGGCGCTTCGCTGGTCGCCGAGGATTTCCTGGCGATCGCCTGCGCGGCAGTCGGTTGCTGAACCCTCAAAGTCATTAGTCCGGGGACGGATTCGAAAATGCTGATGTTGATCCTCAATGTGATCTATGTGCTGATCGCGGTGGCGATGATCGCGCTGATCCTGATGCAGCGCGGCGCCGGTGCGGCAGCCGGTTCGGGCTTCGGTGCGGGCGCCTCGGGCACCGTGTTCGGCGCGCGCGGCGCTTCGAATTTCCTCTCCAAGTCGACCAAGTGGCTGGCCGTGGCCTTCTTCGCCATCAGCCTCTTCATGGCCTGGTACGCCGGCCATGGCAATCGTCCGGCCGAGCAGGGCCTGGGCGTGATGTCGCAGGAAGCCGCCCCGGCCGCGCCGGCCGGTGAAATGAGCCAGGCGCTGCCGCAGGCGCCGGCCTCCTCGATGGTGCCGTCGGCGCCGGTCCAAACCGCCCCGGCGCAGCAGGCGCCGGCCCAAGCCGCGCCGGTCGAACAGGCGCCGCAGGCGGGCGAAGAAAATAACGCCGGCGCGTCACAAAAACGCTGAAGCCGGTTACAATACGCTGCGCACTGCAACGCCGGTGCGCGACGCAAGCCCAGGTGGCGGAATTGGTAGACGCACTACCTTGAGGTGGTAGCGACTTAGGTCGTAGGGGTTCGAGTCCCCTCTTGGGCACCATGTTTGGCTGCGGTTCCTGCGGGTTGTGGCAACGCCTGCCGCGGGTACCGCCTATACCCCATGCCGCGCGCCCCACGCACGCGGCAGAGGCAAGAGAGAATCGCTGTGCTGGCCGAATATTTGCCGAGTCTGCTGTTCCTGGTCGTCGCTACGGGCATCGGCATCGCGCTGATGGTCATTGGCCGGTTGCTCGGCCCCCGCCGCCCCGATCTCCAGAAACTCTCGCCGTACGAATGCGGCTTCGAAGCCTTCGAAGACGCGCGCATGAAATTCGACGTGCGCTATTACCTGATCGCGATCCAGTTCATCGTCTTCGATCTGGAAATCATCTTCATCGTGCCCTGGACGCAGGTGTTCATGGAAATCGGCGCGCGTTCGCTGGTCACCATGGGCCTGTTCGTCGGCATGCTGTTCCTCGGTTTCATTTACGTCTGGAAGAAGGGAGCCCTGGAATGGGAGTGATTCAGACCCTCGACCGTCTGATGACCAATCCGATCCCGGAAGGTCGCATCGACGACATCCTCCGCCCCGAAGGCGAGAACCCGCTGCTCGAGAAGGGCTACGTCACCACCAGCGTCGACGCGCTGCTCAACTGGGCGCGCACCGGCTCGATGTGGCCGATGACCTTCGGCCTGGCCTGCTGCGCGGTGGAAATGATGCACGCCGGTGCCGCGCGCCTGGACCTGGACCGCTACGGCGTGGTGTTCCGCCCGTCGCCGCGTCAGTCCGACGTGATGATCGTCGCCGGCACCCTGGTCAACAAGATGGCCCCGGCGCTGCGCAAGGTCTATGACCAGATGCCGGATCCGAAGTGGGTCATCTCGATGGGCAGCTGTGCCAACGGCGGCGGCTATTACCACTATTCGTACTCGGTGGTGCGCGGTTGCGATCGCGTGGTGCCCGTCGACGTCTACGTGCCGGGCTGCCCGCCGACGGCCGAGGCGCTGGTGTACGGCATCTTGCAGCTGCAGAAGAAGATCTGGCGTACCCAGACGATCGCACGCTGACCCGTCTTCCTCTTACAAAGCAGCCAAGCCCCCATGGCAGAGCAAGCAACTCATTTCACTGACCGACTCAGCGCGCGTTTCGCCGGCGCGCGGGTCACCGTGGTCGAACCGCGCGGCGAAGTGACGATGGAAGTGCCTGCCGCCGACTGGCACGCCACCTGCCTCGCGCTGCGTGACGAGCTGGGCTTTGAGCAGCTCTCTGACCTGTGCGGTGTCGACTACCTCGGCTACGGCAGCGACGAGTGGGACACCGACGACGTCTCCTCGCAGGGCTTCAGCCGCGGCGTGGAAGGCAAGTCGGCCGGCCGTTTCGCCTGGGGCGAGTTCCCCAGCCGCGAAACCCCGGAAGGCGCGCAGCCGGACATCGTGCCGCAGCAGCGCTTCGCGGTGGTCGCCCAGCTGATCTCCTACCAGCACAACCAGCGCCTGCGCGTGCGTTGCTACGCGCCGAACGACGAGCTGCCGGTGGTGGCCTCGGTGTGCGATATCTGGCCGGGCGTGAACTGGTTCGAGCGCGAGGCGTTCGACCTGTTCGGCATCGTCTTTGCCGGCCATCCGGACCTGCGCCGCATCCTGACCGACTACGGTTTCGTGGGCCATCCGTTCCGCAAGGATTTCCCGCTGATCGGCAACGTCGAAGTGCGCTATGACGAAGAAAAGAAGCGCGTGATCTACGAGCCGGTGACCTCGGTCGAGCCACGCGTGAACGTGCCGCGCGTGATTCGCGACGACGCGCGTTATCAGACCGCGGCCGGTGAGTCGCGCACGGAGGCCGCCAAGTGAGCGAGTTCCACCAGGCCGGCCAGGCCTTCGCGAGCAATCCTGCCGAAAGCAAGCAGGAGATCCGCAACTACACCATGAACTTCGGCCCGCAGCATCCTGCGGCGCACGGCGTGTTGCGCCTGATCCTGGAAATGGACGGCGAAACCGTGGTGCGTGCCGACCCGCATATCGGCCTGCTGCACCGTGGCACCGAAAAGCTGGCCGAGTCCAAGCCGTTCAACCAGTCGATCGGCTACATGGACCGCCTGGACTACGTGTCGATGATGTGCAACGAGCACGCCTACGTGCGCGCGATCGAGACCCTGATGTGCATCGAGGCGCCGGAACGTGCGCAGTACATCCGCACGATGTTCGACGAGATCACCCGCATCCTGAACCACCTCATGTGGGTGGGTTCCAACGCGCTCGACCTGGGCGCGATGGCGGTCATGCTCTATGCGTTCCGCGAGCGCGAAGAACTGATGGACGTCTACGAGGCGGTCAGCGGCGCGCGCATGCACGCGACCTACTACCGTCCGGGCGGTGTCTACCGCGACCTGCCGGACCGCATGCCGAAGTACAAGGAATCGCGCTGGCACAAGGGCAATGCGCTGAAGAAGCTCAACGCCGCCCGCGAAGGTTCGATGCTGGACTTCCTGGAAGACTTCACCAACACGTTCCCGTCGCGTGTCGACGAATACGAAACCCTGCTGACCGACAACCGCATCTGGAAGCAGCGCACCGTGGGCGTGGGCGTGGTCACCCCGGAACTGGCGCGTGCCTGGGGCATGACGGGCGTGATGCTGCGTGGCTCGGGCATCGAGTGGGACCTGCGCAAGAAGCAGCCTTATGCCAAGTACGACGCGGTCGATTTCGACATCCCGCTCGGCACCGAAGGCGACTGCTACGACCGCTACCTGGTCCGCGTGGCCGAGATGCGCGAATCCAACCGCATCATCAAGCAGTGCGTGGCATGGCTGAAGGCCAACCCCGGCCCGGTCATGGTCAAGAACTTCAAGGTCGCTCCGCCCAGCCGCGAGGACATGAAGGACGACATGGAAGCGCTGATCCACCACTTCAAGCTCTTCAGCGAAGGCTACTGCGTACCGGCCGGCGAGACCTACAGCGCCGTGGAGGCGCCGAAGGGCGAGTTCGGCTGCTACCTGCTGTCCGACGGTGCCAACAAGCCGTTCCGCGTGCACCTGCGCGCGCCGGGCTTCGTGCACCTGTCCTCGATGGACGCGATCATCCGCGGTCACATGCTGCCGGACGTGGTGGCAATGATCGGTACTTACGATTTGGTTTTCGGTGAGGTCGACCGATGAAGGCGACGGGCAATTTCGAAGCGGCGCGCGACGTCGATCCGCTGGTGGTGCTGAGCGACAAGACGCGCGCTCACATCGATCATTGGCTCTCCAAGTTCCCGCCGGACCGCAAGCGTTCGGCGGTGCTGCAGGGGCTGCATGCCGCGCAGGAGCAGAACGAGGGCTGGCTGACCGACGAACTCATCGCCGGCGTTGCCAAGTACCTGGACCTGCCGCCGGTGTGGGCCTACGAGGTGGCGAGCTTCTACTCGATGTTCGAGACCGAGAAGGTCGGCCGCAACAACGTCGCGTTCTGCACCAACATCAGCTGCTGGCTCAACGGCGCCGAGGACCTGGTCGCGCACGCCGAGAAGAAGCTCGGCTGCAAGCTGGGCCAGTCCACCGCCGACGGCCGCGTCTACCTCAAGCGCGAGGAAGAGTGCCTGGCCGGTTGTGCCGGTGCACCCATGATGGTCATCAATGGCCACTACCACGAGCGTCTGACCAAGCAGAAGGTCGACGAACTCCTGGACGGGCTGGAGTAAGCGCATGGCACACCACGAATCCAAGGGTCCGGTCGGTCCGGCGCCGTTGCCGCACCAGGTCTGCCTGACCACGCTGCATTACGACACGCCCTGGTCCTACGAGAACTACCTCAAGACCGGTGGCTACGCCGCGCTGCGCAAGATCCTCGAAGAGAAGATCGCGCCGGCCGACGTCATCGAGATGGTCAAGCAGTCCGGCCTTCGCGGCCGCGGCGGCGCGGGCTTCCCGACCGGCCTGAAGTGGTCCTTCATGCCCAAGGGCGACATGCAGAAGTACATCCTCTGCAACTCGGACGAATCCGAGCCGGGCACCTGCAAGGACCGTGACATCCTGCGCTACAACCCGCATTCGGTGGTGGAGGGCATGGCGATCGCCTGCTACGCCACCGGCTCGACCGTGGGCTACAACTACCTGCGCGGCGAGTTCCACCACGAGCCGTTCGAGCACTTCGAGCAGGCCCTGGCCGACGCGTACGCGAACGGCTGGCTGGGCAAGAACGTGCTGGGCTCGGGCGTGGACATCGACATCTACGGCGCGCTGGGCGCCGGCGCCTACATCTGCGGCGAAGAAACCGCGCTGATGGAGTCGCTGGAAGGCAAGAAGGGCCAGCCGCGCTACAAGCCGCCGTTCCCGGCCAACTTCGGCCTGTACGGCAAGCCGTCGACGATCAACAACACCGAGACCTATGCCTCGGTGCCGGCGATCATCCGCAACGGCGCCGAGTGGTTCAAGGGCCTGAGCAAGACCGCCAACGGTGGCCCGAAGATCTTCTCGGTCTCCGGCTGCGTGCAGAAGGGCGGCAACTTCGAGGTGCCGCTGGGCACCACCTTCGACGAGCTGCTGGAGATGGCCGGTGGGCTGAAGCCGGGCCGCAAGCTGAAGGCGGCGGTTCCGGGCGGCGTGTCGATGCCGGTGCTGAAGGCCGACCAGCTGGCCGGCCTGCAGATGGACTACGACACCCTGCGCGCCCTGGGCACCGGCCTGGGGTCGGGCGCCATCGTGGTGCTGGACGACAGCGTGTGCTGCGTGCGTTTCGCCTGCCGCATCTCGCAGTTCTTCCACAAGGAGTCGTGCGGCCAGTGCACCCCGTGCCGCGAAGGCACCGGCTGGATGCACCGGGTGCTGGAGCGCATCGTGGCCGGCAAGGCGACCATGGAAGACCTGCACCAGCTGAAGGCGGTGGCCGGCCAGATCGAGGGCCACACCATCTGCGCGTTCGGCGAAGCCGCGGCCTGGCCGATCCAGGGCTTCCTGCGCCAGTTCTGGGATGAATTCGAGTACTACATCGTCAACGGTCGCTCGATCGTCGACGAGCAAATGGGAGTGGCTGCGTGAGCGCACAGCCGGTAAATCCGAACGTTCCGCCGGATCACGTCACCGTCGAGATCGACGGCCAGAGCCTCGTCGTGCCCAAGGGCTCGATGATCATCCAGGCCGCCGACAAGGCCGGCATCCCGATCCCGCGTTTCTGCTACCACGAGAAGCTGCCGATCGCCGCCAATTGCCGCATGTGCCTGGTGGACGTGGAGAAGTCGCCGAAGCCGGCGCCTGCCTGCGCCACCCCGGTGATGGACGGCATGAAGGTCGCCACGCGCAGCGAGAAGGCGCTGAAGTTCCAGCGCAGCGTGATGGAGTTCCTGCTGATCAACCACCCGCTGGATTGCCCGATCTGCGACCAGGGCGGCGAGTGCGAGCTGCAGGACGTCTCGCTCGGCTATGGCCGTTCGGTGAGCCGCTTCAACGAGCGCAAGCGCGTGGTGCCCGACGAGGACATCGGCCCGCTGGTCGCCACCGAGATGACCCGCTGCATCCAGTGCACGCGCTGCGTGCGCTTCACCGCGGACGTCGCCGGCACCTATGAGCTGGGCGGCATGTACCGTGGCGAGAACCTGCAGATCGGCACCTACGACGGCAAGCCGCTGACCACCGAGATCTCCGGCAACGTCATCGACGTGTGCCCGGTGGGCGCGCTGACCAACAAGGTGTTCCAGTTCCGCGCCCGTCCGTGGGAGCTGGCCGCGCGCGAGTCGCTGGGCTATCACGACGCGATGGGTTCGAACCTGTTCCTGCACGTGCGTCGCGGCGAAGTGCTGCGCACCGTGCCGCGCGACAACGAACTGGTCAACGAGTGCTGGCTGTCGGACCGCGACCGCTACTCGCACCAGGGCCTGTACAGCGCCGACCGCGCGGTCAAGCCGCTGAAGAAGGTCAACGGCGAATGGGTGGAAGTGAGCTGGGCCGAAGGCCTGTCCGCCGCCGCCGCGATCCTCAAGGCGCAGTCGGGTGACAACCTCGGCGTGCTGGTCCACCCGGCCACCTCCAACGAGGAGGGCGAGCTGCTCGCGCGCCTGGCCTCGGGCCTGGGCACCGGCAACCTCGACCACCGCATCTTCAACCGCGATTTCTCCGACGCCGCCGTCGCCGAACCGTTCGCCGTGCCGCTGGCCGAGATCGAACAGGCCGACGTGGTGGTGATCGTCGGCAGCAACGTCCGCCACGAGCTGCCGCTGCTGCACGCCCGCCTGCGCAAGGCGCAGGTGGCCAACGGCACGAAGATCCACGCGGTCAACCCGGTCGATTTCGACTTCACCTTCAAGCTGGCCGGCAAGCAGGTCGTGGCCCCCTCGCAGATCGCCTCGGCGCTCTCCGACGCCGCGCTGCGCGATGCGGTCAAGGGCGCCTCGCGCGCCGTGGTGATCGTCGGCGGGCTGGTCGAGAACCACCCGCAGGCCGCCTCGCTGCGCGCTGCGCTGCGTGATTTCGCTGGCGCCACGGGCGCAGCGGTGTGCCGCATCCCGCAGGGTGCCAACGCCGTCGGCCTGGTCGCGCAGGGCGTGCTGCCCACCGCGCGCGATGCCGGTGCGATGCTGGCGCAGCCGCGTTCGGCCTACGTGATCTACGGCATTGAGCCGGGCCTGGACTTCGCCGACGCCCCGGCCGCGCGTGCCGCGCTGCATGGTGCCCAGGTGGTGGCTTTCAGCCAGTTCGCCTGCGCCTCGACCCGCGATGTCGCCGACGTCATCCTGCCGATCGGCGCGCTGCCGGAAATCGAAGCGACGCTGACCAACCTAGACGGCCGCGTGCAGAAGGCCAAGGCCGGCGGCAAGCTGCCGGTGGACGCCCGCGAGGGCTGGCGCGTGCTGCGTGCGCTGGGCGGCGAGCTGGGCCTGGCGGGCTTCGAGTTCATCGACCTGGCCGGCCTGCGCGCCGGCATGCAGGGCCGCAACGTCACCCCGAGCGCTTCGGCGCAGCCGACGGTGGCGGGCGAGGGCCTGGAAGTGGCCGCGACCGCCGCGATCTATCGCACCGACGCGGTGGTTCGCCGCGCCGCCGCGCTGCAGGCGCATCCGCTCAACCTGGCTCCGGCCGTGGTGATGAGCCCGGAAGCCGCCGCGCAGCTGCAGGTCGCCGAAGGCCAGATGGTCAAGGTCGGTACCGCCGCCGGCAAGGCGACGCTGCCGGTGGTGCTGGACAAGCGGGTTGCCGCGGGCACGGTGTGGATTGAATCCGGCCATGGCGCAACCGCGCCGCTCGGCGCCGGTCGCGTAACGGTGGTGGCTGCATGAACGAGATGCTGTTGAACCTGGTCGATCCCCTGCACCAGTGGCTGCTGGGCCTGGGCGACATCGGCGTGGTGCTGTGGATCATCGCCAAGATCCTGGTGATCGCGGTGCCGGTCATCACCGCGGTGGCGTTCTACGTGGTGTGGGAGCGCAAGCTGATCGGCTGGATGCACGTGCGCCACGGGCCGAGCTACGTCGGCCTGGGTGGCCTGCTGCAGGCCTTCGCCGACGTCTTCAAGCTGCTCACCAAGGAAATCATCCAGCCGTCCAGCGCGCACAAGGCGCTGTACGTGATCGCCCCGTTGATCGTGCTCGCCCCGGCCTTCGCGGCCTGGTCGGTGGTGCCGTTCGACGCCAAGATCGTGCTGTCCAACGCCAATGTCGGCCTGCTGTACCTGCTGGCGATGACCTCGCTGGGCGTGTACGGCATCATCCTCGCCGGCTGGGCGTCGAACTCGAAGTACGCCTTCCTCGGCGCGATGCGTTCGGCCGCGCAGGTGGTGAGCTACGAAATCGCGATGGGCTTCGCGCTGGTCGGCGTGATGATCGCCGCGCAGAGCGTGAACCTCACGGCGATCGTCGAAGCCCAGGGCGGCAACTCCGGCTTCTTCGACTGGTTCCTGATCCCGCTGTTCCCGCTGTTCGTCGTGTACTGGGTGTCCGGCGTGGCCGAGACCAACCGCGCGCCGTTCGACGTGGTGGAAGGCGAGTCGGAAATCGTCGCCGGCCACATGGTGGAGTACTCGGGCGGCGCCTTCGCGCTGTTCTTCCTGGCCGAGTACGCCAACATGATCCTGGTCAGCTTCCTGATCTCGATCTTCTTCCTCGGCGGCTGGCTGAGCCCGATCCAGGGCTGGGTCAATCCGGGCAGCGTCTCGCCGCTAGTGGACTGGATCTGGCTGGGCGGCTGGCCGTGGCTGTTCATCAAGGTGTTCTTCTTCGCCAGCGCCTACATCTGGTTCCGCGCGTCCTTCCCGCGCTACCGGTACGACCAGATCATGCGCCTGGGCTGGAAGATCTTCATTCCGCTGACCATCGTCTGGATCGCGGTGACGGCATTGATGGTGTTCTACGGCGTGATCCAGAAGGGCGTGTAATCGATGAACAAGATCACCCATTACTTCAAGAGCCTGCTGCTCCTCGAGCTGCTCAGCGGCTTGTGGCTGACGCTGAAGTACACCTTCAAGCCGAAGTACACCGTCATCTACCCGATGGAGAAGTTCCCGCAGTCGCCGCGTTTCCGCGGCCTGCATGCGCTGCGCCGCTACCCGAACGGGGAAGAGCGCTGCATCGCCTGCAAGCTGTGCGAGGCGGTGTGCCCGGCGCTGGCCATCACCATCGACTCGGCCAAGCGCGAGGACGGCACCCGCCGCACCACGCGCTATGACATCGACCTGTTCAAGTGCATCTTCTGCGGGTTCTGCGAAGAGAGCTGCCCGGTCGACTCGATCGTGGAAACCCACATCCTCGAATACCACTTCGAGAACCGTGGCGAGAACATCGTCACCAAGCCGCAGCTGCTGGCGATCGGCGACCGTCTCTAATCCGAGAGCGCCGCGCGCCGCGCCGCCGACGCCGCCTTCCGCTGAGGTCATGATGGACTGGGTCAATATTCTCTTCTGGGCCTTCTCGGCCATCGCGGTGGTCTCGGCCGCCTCGGTGATCAGCGTGCGCAACCCCGTCTACGCGGTGCTGTGCCTGATCCTGACGTTCTTCTCCATCGCCTGCGTGTGGGTGCTGGTGGGCGCCGAGTTCCTCGGTGTCACCCTGGTGCTCGTCTACGTCGGTGCGGTGATGGTGCTGTTCCTGTTCGTGGTGATGATGCTGGACATCGACACCAGCCGCCTGCGCGAGGGCTGGGTGAGGTACCTGCCGGTCGGCATCCTCTTCGCGGTGGTGATGCTGGTGCAGATGTTCGCGCTAGTGGGTGTGAAGTCGCGCACCGCCGCTCCGCTGCCGGCCGACAACGCCGCCGCGCTGGCCGCCGACACCTCCAACCTGACCTGGCTGGCGCGCAGCCTGTTCACCGAGTTCCTGCTGCCGTTCGAGTTCGCCGCCGTCATCCTGACCGTGGCGGTGATCGCCGCGGTGATGCTGACCCTGCGCAAGCGCACCGGCGTCAAGACCCAGGACCCCTCGGCACAGACCCGCGTGAAGTCGCGTGACCGCCTGCGCATGGTCAAGATGGCCGCCGTGAAGCCAGCTGCTCCGGCGCCGGGCGATGCCGGCAACACCCAGGAGGCAAATTCGTGATCACCCTCGGCCACCTGCTGGGCCTGGGCGCGGTGCTGTTCTGCATCAGCCTCGCCGGCATCTTCCTCAACCGAAAGAACGTCATCGTGCTGCTGATGTGCATCGAGCTGCTGCTGCTCTCGGTGAACATCAACTTCATCGCCTTCTCGCGCCATCTCGGCGACACGGCGGGGCAGCTGTTCGTGTTCTTCATCCTGACCGTCGCCGCCGCCGAAGCCGCCATCGGCCTGGCCATCCTGGTGACCCTGTTCCGCACCCGCCGCACGATCAATGTGGCCGAAGTCGATTCGCTGAAGGGCTGACCCGAAGATGGAAATCACACTCTCCAAGGGCCTGCTCATCACCGTGGTGCTCGCACCGCTGGTGGGCAGCATCATCGCCGGCCTGTTCGGCCGGCAGGTCGGACGAAAGGGCGCCCAGTTCGCCACCATCCTCGGCGTGGCCATCAGCTGCGCGCTGTCGTGCTTCGTGCTTTACCAGCTGGTGGGGCAGGGCGCCGCGCCGTTCAACCAGAACCTGTACACCTTCTTCGAAGTGGGCCAGTACAGCGCGCACGTCGGTTTCATGATCGACAAGCTGACCGCGATGATGATGGTCGTGGTGACCTTCGTCTCGCTGCTGGTCCACATCTACACCATCGGCTACATGGCCGATGACCCGGGCTACCAGCGCTTCTTCAGCTACATCTCGCTGTTCACCTTCTCGATGCTCACCCTGGTGATGAGCAACAACTTCCTGCAGCTGTTCTTCGGCTGGGAAGCGGTGGGCCTGGTGTCGTACCTGCTGATCGGCTTCTGGT
>JAEWJB010000008.1 GCA_023386795.1 Pseudomonadota bacterium | reverse complement strand
GGCTCGCTGCGCACCGGTGCGGCCTGCGCCGGGGCCTGCGTGGGGGCCGGCGCAGGCGCGCTGGCGACCGGAGCCGGCGCGCCGGCGTTGGCGTCCAGCACTACCACCTGCGCGTTGACGTCGCTGCGCACCTTCACCGCCTCCAGGCGCACCGATTCGGCCTGCGCCTGGTCGGCGTACGGCCCGATGCGCACGCGCCAGGCGGGACGGCCGTTGATCTGGGTCTGCTCGCTGAAGCCCGGCAGCTGCGCCTGCTTGAGGCGCGCGATCACCGCGTTGGCGTCAGCCTCGCTGGCGTAGGCGCCGAAGTTGACCGCGTAATTGCCGGCCGCGGTGGCCGGCGGCAGCGCGCCTTCATTCTGCGCCGGGGTGCCCGGGGTCGCCGCATCGTTGACGGCGGCCGGCGAACCGCCCGGGTTCAGGCCCACCGCCCCGCCCTGCGGTGCGCCACCGGGCGTCACCAGCGGCAATTCGCGGGTCTCGAACTGGCCATCGGCCGGCGCCGGCGGGGCCTCGATCGGCACGTCGCTGACGCCGCTGTCGGGCGCGGGGCCCTTCACCAGCATGGGCAGGAAGATCACGGCCAGCGCCACCAGGACGATGGCACCGATAAGACGCTGTTTCAGGGCGGTATCCACTAGGCGTTCGGCGGCGAGGCGGGGAATCGCGGCGATTATAAGGTGCGCGCGCCGATGCCGGCCTCAGGCAACTGAATGAAGTGCCTGCATGGCCTCGGCGACGGTGTGGAAGGAGCCGAACACCAGCACGCGATCACCGCCACGCGACTGCGCCAACGCATCGCGCAGCGCTTGGGCGACGGTCTCGGCGGCATCGCCTTGCGCAGCGGCGGTGCCGGCCAGGCGGCCGCGCAGGACCGACGCCTCCTGGCCACGCGGGCCTTGCAGGCCGGCCAGGTGCCAATGGTCGATATGCGGCGCCAGTGCCTGCGTGACGGCCAGGCTGTCCTTGTCGGCGAGCGCCGCATAGACGGCGCGCGTCGCGCCCTTGGCCGGCCGCGCCTGAAGCCATGTCGCCAGTGCGCGCGCGGCCTGCGGGTTGTGGCCGACATCCAGCAGCACCTCGACCTCGCCCACGGCATGCGCCTGCAGCCGCCCGGACACGGCGGCCCGGGCCACGCCCTCGGCCCACGCGGCGCGCGGCACCGGCTTGTCCAGCGCGCGCAGCGCGGCGATGGCCGCGCCGGCGTTGGCCAGCTGCACCGGCGCGCGCAGCGTGGGCATCGGCAGTTCCAGGCGGAACGAGACATCGCGCCAGCGCCAGCGTTCGGCGTCGATCGGCTCGCAGAAATAGTCGCTGCCAAATCGGATCGCGTTGGCGCCCAGCAGGTAGGCCCGGCGCAACACGCTGGACGGCGGGTCGATCTCACCCAGCACGACGGGCTTCCAGCCGCGGATGATCCCGGCCTTCTCCGCGCCGATGGCTTCGCGGTCCTCGCCCAGCCAGTCGGTATGGTCGATGTCCACGGTGGTGATGATGGCCACGTCGGCGTCGACCAGGTTCACCGCGTCCAGTCGCCCGCCCAGCCCGACCTCCAGCACCGCCAGGTCCAGCCCGGCATTTCCGAACAGCCAAAGCGCCGCCAGGGTGCCGTACTCGAAATAGGTCAGCGCGATGTCGCCACGCGCAGCTTCGACTTGGGCGAACGCGGCGACCAGCGCCGCATCGCTGGCATCCTCGCCGTCGATGCGCACGCGTTCGTTGTAGGCCAGCAGGTGCGGCGAGGTGTAGGCCCCCACTTTCCAGCCGGCCGCCCGCGCGATGGCTTCCACGAACGCGACGGTCGAGCCTTTGCCATTGGTGCCACCGACGACAATGACCTTCTTCGCCGGCGCGCCCAGCGCCATCCGGGTGGCGACCTCGCGTACGCGCTCCAGCCCCATCGCGATCGATTGCGGGTGCTGGCGCTCGATGTATTCAAGCCATTCGGTCAGGGTATTGGCGGTGTCCACGGGGCAAGGCCGGCTGCAAAAACGGCGCCATTATCGCGGTTTCGTGCCTTGGCCGGGCAAGGGTGCGCTCAACGGCGCCCGCGCGCGGAGGCCTTGGCGACATACATCGCGCGATCGGCCGCGCCCACCCATTCGTCCATGCCGCGATGGTGCGGGGCCAGCGGCGCCACCCCCACGCTGACGCTCACATGCAGCTGCGGCCAGCTCGCCAACTGCAGCATCGCCACGCCCTCGCGCAGATGGGCAGCCACACGTTCGCCCTCGGTCAGCGTGGCGCCCAGCAGCAGCGCGAACTCGTCGCCGCCCAAGCGGGCCGGGAAGCCGGTGGCGCCGGCCTGTTCGCGCAGCAGCCGGGCGATCTCGCGCAGCACCTCGTCGCCGGCGACGTGCCCATGGCGGTCATTGATGGACTTGAACCCATCCACGTCCAGCACCAGCAGCACCGCCTGTGCGTGGCCGGCCCGCGCGGAGGCGACCAGTTCCTGCGCACGCGCATTGAAGAAGCGACGGTTGGGCAGGTCCACGCCGGCATCGGTGAGGTTGAGCCGGTCCAGTTCGCGGTTCTGCTGGGCGATGCGCCGCGCCAGTTCGTAGCCCACATGGCTCAGCGCCAGCATGTAGATGAAGATCGCCGGCAGCGACCAGGCGATCGTGCGCATCGAGGCGACCGGCTGGTAGGGCCAGCCCAGCGCCCAGCCGGTCAGCATCGCCACCACGGCGCAGGCCAGCGTGGCGCGGCCGAGCAGGCGCCAGCCACCGGCGGCGAGACGGTCGGCGGCGAGGATGCTGAGCATGGCGGCGGCGGGCACCAGGCTGAAATGGGTGGCGGCAATCCAGAAACCGCCGAAGGCGGCGTCGGCGACGAGGTTGCGGTGTTCGGCGGCCACCGGATCGCGCGCGCGCAACGCCCACCAGAAGGCGACGTGCGGCCACACCAGCACGTTCAACACGACCGCCCATGCGTAGCGACCCAGCGTGCCCTGTTCCAGCAGGACCGACACGTAAGGCAGGCACAGCAGCAGCACACCCAGGTTGCGCATCGGATAGATGCGACGCACGAAGGCGCGAGCCTTCGCCCGTGATTCCTGGTTCGAGGCGTAGTAGGGCATCGGACGGGAGACTTGGCGGCAACGACGAGGCGACGACCGCGATGGACACCTTCCACGGCCCACGCCAGCCTAAGTCAAAGCCACCGCGTGCGGCATCGGGAAAGCCCTGACGCGCGGAGATGTCGCAGTGGGCCATGCCGGCACCCGATCAAGGGGCCTCGCGCACGCTCTCCACCTGGGTGCCCAATGCCGAGCGCAGGCCCGACACCTCCACCTTGACGACCTGCTCCGGGTGGCGCGCATAGAACCCCGGCGACACGCAGACGAAACTGGGAAAGCTGCTTTCCATAGGGCCGCCCCGCAGCTGGTAGGCGCAACCATAGCGTGACTTCGAGTAATGGGCCTGCATCGTATGCGGCTCTCGATAAGTCTTGCCAAGGGCCAGCGTGTAGGCCCACGGAATCGCCTTTGCGAAGATCAGCCAAGCCATGCCCGACAGCAGGAACAGCAGCACGGTCACGGCGGCAACGCCCCTTGCCAATCCCAATTTCCATGTTCCCAGGCGCTCACCGTGCCGTTTTAGCGCCAACGTGCCCATACAGCCCAGCACGATCATCGCGAACACCATCGGCCCACTTCGCAGCGCCACCGCGGGCGCGAAATCCACGAGCAGGCCCAGCATCGAGAGCCCGCACACCAAGGCAAAGATTCCCGCTGCGGCTCTTCTCCGCTTCAGGTGCTCCTGCATCATCAACGTGAGCTGCAATGCATTCATCTGCCCTCCCCTGGGGCCGAGCAACCCACTACAACGCGCGGTGCTTGGCCTCGCCGAAGAACGGCGTGTGGTGGCTGCAATCGTTCAGGCGCACCACTTCCAGGTGCTCCACATCATCGCCTTCCAGCAGGTTGAGCGTGGTCGGCGCCTGGCGGAACGTCCACAGCCGCGAAAGCGGAATGCCCAGCACCTTGCACAACAGCACCCGGTTGACCGCGTCGTGCGCGACGACCAGCAGCGTGTCGTCCGCGCCCAGCCCCTCGGCGGCGGCGGCCAGGCCGCGCCACGAACGCTCCAATACCTGCCGCAGCGATTCACCGCCGGGCATCAGCACGGTGTCCGGCTCTTCGCGCCAGGCCCGCAGGCGCGCCGGGTCCTTGTCGTGGATTTCACTGGCCAGCAGGCCCTCCCACTCGCCGTGGGCGATTTCCTGCAGGTCCGCGTCCAGCGTCAGCATGCCTTCGCGCTTCGGGCCGAGCGCGAAGCGCGCGGTGGTCTGCGCCCGGGTCAGCGGCGAGGCCACGGCGCGGTCGATGCGTACGTCCTTCAGCCGTTCGCCCAGGGCACGGGCCTGCGATTCGCCGACCGGCGAGAGCGGGATGTCGATCTGGCCCTGGTAGCGGCCTTCGGCGTTCCACGGCGTCTCGCCGTGACGGGCAAGCAGGATGCGCATGCGGGAGTTGTCCTGGGGGGAGGCGCGCCCGCGCGGGCCCGCGCGGGGGTGGCGGGCAAAACCCTTTCGGG
>JAEWJB010000007.1 GCA_023386795.1 Pseudomonadota bacterium | reverse complement strand
CGCAACCCATGCGGGGGCGGGTATGTAGCCGCGCGCCGTCTCTTTTACTTTTACCGCCGGTGGCTCAGCGCGGGCCGCCGCCCGGGCCGCGGCCACCGCCGCCGTTGCCACCACCGCCGCCACGGCGACGACGGCCCTGCGGCTTGGCGCCACCCGGCTGCTTGGCGCCGGCGTGGGCATGGGCTTGCGGACGGCCACCATCACCGTGCGGACGGCGCGCGCCCTGGTGCTTGCGCGGCGGCCGCTGGCCGGCTGGCTGCTCGGCCTTGCCCGGGGCGCTGTTGCCCCAGCGGATCGGCACCTGCGGCTCGAAGCCCGGCACGTCGCGGATATCCATGTCGCGGTTGAGCAGGCGCACGATCTGGCGCAGGTACTTGGCATCTTCCTGTGCGACCAGCGAGATCGCCTCGCCGCTGGCGCCGTTGCGGCCGGTACGGCCGATGCGGTGCACGTAGTCCTCGGCGACCATCGGCAGGTCGTAGTTGATGACGCGCGGCAGCTGGTCGATGTCGATGCCGCGCGCGGCGATGTCGGTGGCCACCAGCACGGTGACACGGCCGGCCTTGAAGTCACCCAGCGCGCGCAGGCGCTGGCCCTGGCTCTTGTTGCCGTGGATGGCCGCGGTCTTGATGCCGGACTTCTCCAGGAAGGTGGCCAGCTTGTCGCTGCCATGCTTGGTCTTGGCGAACACCAGCGTCTGCACGCGGCTGTCCTTGGCGATCAGATCGAGCAGCAACTCGCGCTTGCGCGCGGTGTCGACCGGATGCACACGGTGGGCGATGGTCTCGGCCACGGTGTTGCGCGGGGTGACCATGACTTCGCGCGGCTGGCGCATGAACTCCATCGCCAGCTGCTTGATCGGATCGGCGAACGTGGCCGAGAACAGCAGCGTCTGGCGGTTCTGGCGCGGCAGCTTGGCCAGGATGCGCTTGATCGAGGGCAGGAAACCCATGTCAAGCATGCGGTCAGCCTCGTCGAGCACGAGGATCTCGATGCCGGACAGGTCGACGCTGCGGCGCTCCAGGTGGTCGATCAGGCGGCCCGGACAGGCGACCAGCAGGTCCACGCCGCGGCGCAGGGCGTCGAACTGGTTGCCCATGCCCACGCCACCGTAGATCACGGTGCTGGGAATGCGCTGGTACTTGCCGTAGCCGCGCAGGCTGTCATGCACCTGGGTGGCCAGCTCGCGGGTCGGGGTAAGGATCAGCGCGCGCGGCTTGCGCGGGCCGTTGACCGCCTGCGGGGTGGTGGACAGGTACTGCAGCACCGGCAGGCCGAACGCGGCGGTCTTGCCGGTACCGGTCTGGGCGCCTGCCAGCAGGTCGTGGCCTTCCAGCACCAGCGGGATGGCTTCGCGCTGGATCGGCGTCGGGGTTTCGTAACCCTCTTCGGCAAGCGCGCGCAGCAGGAAGGGCGCAAGGCCCAGGGATTCAAAAGACATGGGTTTTCTCCGGAAATACCCGCCCACGCGGCCAGATGGCCGGCAAGGGCTGGGGGGCGACTCGGAGCGTTCCCGTGTAACCGCGCTGCGAGAAGAGGGGACGACCAGGCGCAGGCTGCGCATGACCGGTATGCAAGGCGAACGGCGTCGGATGGGGCGGGCGTACCGGGCGAACCCGGTGGCGCCGGCGATCCCTGAGGGAAACGGACGGCCGCTGGCAGACCTATTCAGTTTACGCGAAATGGCGCCGCCGTCCCAGCGGCGGCGCATGAGGCCGTTCAGGCAGTCCATCCGGCCTTCCGTTGCAGATGTAACCAATGCGCCGCCGGCCTACAATCGGCCTCCCAGCCAGTGACCGGATCCACCATGAAGCTAGGTTCCCTGAAGGAAGGCGGCCGCGACGGCACGCTGATCGTCGTCTCCCGCGACCTGAAGCGGGGCGTGCGCGCCACCGGCATCGCGCCGACCCTGCAGCGCGCGCTGGAGGACTGGAGCCACGTCGCGCCGCGCCTGAACGCCCTGTACGAGTCGCTGGAGGACGGCAGCGCGGATGGCCAGTTCGACTTGGACATGGCTGCCCTGGCCGCGCCGCTCCCGCGCGCCTATGAATTCGTGGATGGCAGCGCCTACCTGCCGCACGTCGAGCGCGT
The DNA here is from genome assembly GCA_023386795.1 of Pseudomonadota bacterium. Lineage (GTDB taxonomy): Bacteria > Pseudomonadota > Gammaproteobacteria > Xanthomonadales > Xanthomonadaceae > Stenotrophomonas_A. Next base: position 45,061 of record JAEWJB010000007.1, on the reverse strand, counting down.
GCGCCGCGCCCGCAATGCCGAGGTGCCGGAGAGCTTCTATACCGACCCGCTGATGTACCAGGCCACCAGCGCCGGCTTCTATGGTCCGCGTGACGCGGTGAGGGTGGCCAGCGAGGACTATGGCATCGACCTGGAGGCCGAGCTGGTGGTGATCACCGACGACGTGCCGATGGGCGTGGCGCCAGTGCATGCCGCCGACCACATCCAGCTGATCGGCCTGGTCAACGACGTCTCGCTGCGCAACCTCATCCCGAACGAGTTGGCGAAGGGCTTCGGCTTCCTGCAATCCAAGCCGCGATCGGCGCTCTCGCCGGTGTTCGTCACGCCGGACGAACTGGGCGATGCATGGCAGGGCAACAAGGTGCACCTGCCGCTGGTCACCCACATCAATGGCCAATGGTTCGGTGCGCCGGAGGCGGGCGAGGACATGCATTTCGATTTCGCGCAGTTGGTCGCGCATGCGGCCAAGACCCGCCCGCTCGGCGCGGGGACCATCGTCGGCTCGGGCACCATCGCCAACCAGGACACCTCGCGCGGTGCCTCGTGCTTTGCCGAGCAGCGCGTGGTGGAGACGCTGCGCGACGGCAAGCCGAGCACGCCGTTCATGCATTTCGGCGACGTGGTGCGGATCGAAATGTTCGACCGCGCGGGCAATAGCGTCTTTGGTGCGATCGAGCAGCGCATCGAAACGCAGGTCGCGCCCTGAGCCGGCAGGAGCGCGCCATGGGCGAGGCCTTGCAGCTGTATACGTACTGGCGCTCCAGTGCTGCCTACCGGGTGCGTGTCGGACTCAACCTGAAGGGGCTGGCGCATGACCTGCTGCCGGTCCACCTGGTGCGGGACGGCGGGCAGCAGCATGCGGCCGACTACGTCGCACTCAACCCGCAGCATCTCGTGCCCACGCTGCGGCACGGGGAGAAAGTGCTCACGCAATCGCTCGCGATCCTGGAATACCTGGACGAGACCTTCCCTGAAACACCGTTGTTGCCGGCGTCGGCCCAGGCGCGGGCCCGGGTGCGTGCGCTCGCGCAGGTCGTGGCCTGTGACATCCATCCGATCAACAACCTGCGGGTGATGCAGTACCTGGAGCGGACGGTCGAGGCTGCCGCCACACGGCGGGAGGAATGGACCCGGCACTGGATGCGCGAAGGCTTCGAGGCGCTGGAAACGATGCTGGCCAACCACCCGGACACCGGTCGCTTCTGCCATGGCGACACGCCCGGCCTGGCCGATTGCTGCCTGGTGCCGCAGCTCTACAACGCGCACCGTTTCGGCGTGGACCTGGCGCCATACCCGACCCTTCAGCGCATCGAGCAGGCCTGCCTGGCGCTGCCGGCGTTCGACCACGCGCGCCCGGAGCAGCAGCCGGACGCACAATGAATAACGGCGCCGTTTCCGGCGCCGTTATTCGGCTCGATCAGGTGAAGCCGTGGCTGATCCGGGGCGGCGAGGCCGCCTCGTAATCGGCGTACGGGTCGTGTTCGCCCGAGGCGCCCTCGGACAGCCGGAACTTCAACGCCAGGCCATCGCGTGAATCGGCGGCCCGCAGCGCCTCCTCCTGCTCGATCGTGCCGCTCTTGGCCATGCGGAACAGGCACTGGTCGAAGGTCTCCATGCCTTCCTCCAGCGACTCCTCCATCGCTTGCTTGATCTCGTGGACCTGGCCGCGGCGCAGCAGGTCGCGGATCATCGGCGTGTTGAGCAGCACTTCGGTCGCGGGCAGGCGGCGGCCGTCGGCGCCCTTCACCAGGCGCTGCGAAATCACTGCGCGCAGGTTCAGCGCCAGGTTCATCAGCACGTTCTTGTGCGCGCTTTCCGGGAAGAAGTTCAGAATGCGTTCGATGGTCTGGTCGGCGTTGTTGGAGTGCAGCGTCGCCAGGCACAGGTGGCCGGTTTCGGCGAAGGCGATGGCTGCCTCCATCGTCTCGGCATCCAGGATCTCGCCGATCAGGATGACGTCCGGCGCCTCTCGCATCGCGTTCTTCAGTGCGTTGTGGAAAGCGTGCGTGTCCAGGCCGACCTCGCGCTGGTTCACGATCGACATCTTGTGCTTGTGCAGGTATTCGATCGGGTCCTCGATGGTGAGGATGTGCCCGGTCGTGGTGCTGTTGCGGTGGTCGATCATCGAGGCGAGCGAGGTCGACTTGCCCGAGCCGGTCGAGCCGACCACCAGCACCAGGCCGCGCGGCGTCATGATGACGTCCTTCAGCACCTGCGGCAGGTTGAGTTCCTCGATGCTCGGGATCTTGCTGCGGATGGCACGGATGACCATGCCCACCTCGCCGCGCTGCTTGAAGACGTTGACGCGGAAGCGTCCGGCGTCCGGCAGGGCGATGGCCATGTTCAATTCCAGGTCCCGCTCGAACTGCGGCACCTGGCCTTCGTCCATCAGGGAGTAGGCGATCTTCTTGACCATGCCGGGCGGCAAGCCGGTGTTGCCGAGCGGATAGAGCTTCCCCTCGATCTTGATGTAGACCGGCGCCCCGGTGGTCAGGAACATGTCCGAGGCGTTCTTTTCGGTCATCAGCTTAAGGAAATAGCCGATATCCATGCGCAATGCTTCCCCAACGATCGGCGGCGTCCCGTTGCAAGCGCGCCGCAGGCTTCCGACAATGGCCGTTGCTCCGATCCCAAAGCAACGGCACCCCAATGACGGCTAGCTTCGCACAAATACGTCGATCGCTGTATGTGATCGCCTTTGCATTCGCGCCTTTGTCCCCGGCCCTGGCACAGGTGGCGCCGGAATTGTCGGAGGCCGAGCAGGCGGTGCAGCGCGCGACCCAGGCCGATGCGGACCAGTACGCGCCCGACCTGATCAGCCAGGCCCGCCAGGAGTTGATGCAGGCCCAGCAGGCTGCCCTGGACCGTGGCCAGCGCAAGCAGCTGCCCGCCCTGGCCAAGCGCGCGGCCGTCGATGCCGACCTGGCGCGCGCCCGCAGCGAGGAGGCCGTGGCCACCGCGCAGCTGGCCCAGCGCAAGGCCGAGGTTTCCCAGCTCCAGTCCACCCTGGGCACCGGGGAGGGTCGCTGATGAAGCTGCGCCACCGCGTGCTCGTCCTGGCCCTGCTGGCGGTCGTTGCCAGTACCGCCATGGCCAAGGAAGACCTTCCGCAGGTCATCGCCCTGCGCCAGCGCTTGGCGGCGCTGCAGGCAGACCCACAGTCCGCCGATGTCGCCCGTTACGAGCGTTTGCAGGCCGAACAGGCCATCAACGCCGTGGCCGAGGCCAAGCGCAAGGAACAGGAGCAGGCCCTCTATATCGCCGACCGCCGGGTCGAGATCGCCGAGATCAGCGTGCGCACCACGCAGACCCGGCGGGACCTGGAGCGGCTCGAAGGCACCCGCAACGAGTTGCTGATCGAGGCGAGCCGTCGCGACGCGGCCCGTGCCCGCCAGGAGGCCGAGCAGCTGCGCGTGCAGGCGCAGATCCAGGCCGAGGAAAGCGACCGTCTGCGCCAGGCCGCCGAGCAGGAGACCTTGGCCCGCCAGGACGCCGAGGCTGCGCTGACCAGCGTGGCTGGCAAGCAGACCGCCAAGCTCAACGCCGCCCAGCAGAAGGCCGCCCAGTTGGCCCGCGAGGAGGCCGAGTTGATGTCGGGCACCAAGCTGCCGGCCTCGCGCTTCGAAGGCCGTGGCGAGGTCTTCACCCTCGCCGGCGACGCCTACGCCGGCAAGGCCGACCTTTCCGGCGCGGCCCAGGGTCAGGCCAAGGCGCTGGCCGAGTACCTCAACATCGGCAAGAAGGGGCGGGTGACCATCCTGGCCTACGGCCCGGATGCGGCCTCGGCCAAGGCCCGTGGCGAAGCCCTTCGCGACGCGCTGGTGGCTGCCGGCGTGAGTGCCAGCCGCTTTCAGGTAAGCGCCGGCAAGGGGGCTCCGACCAAGGCCCGCGCCGCCGAGGTCGTTATCGCTCCGTAAGTGATATGTAATTGTTTGTTAAGGGAAATCAGGGCCGCCCATGGCGGCCCTGATTTTTTCCGTAATGAATGCGCCGGGGTCTTCCGAAACTGTGCGCGCGGCTATTGCCGGGGGCGGGGGACAGGCGTAGGGTCGAATACCCAGGTGGCATGCCGTCGCCTGGATCCGTGGAGGACGATCCGGTGGAACAGCGGCCCGAATCGAGCGTTGGCGTCCCGAAGCCCCAGGGCTCGGCCGTGACCGCCCGTCGTGCCGGCTCGCCTTCCGATTCAGCGCCCCGTGCCGGGTCCGGCCGGGGCGTTCTTGTTTTCCGGAACCCGTAGGAGGCCAAGCCATGTTCGAAGGGCAACCGCAGAGCCAAATCGATGCACTGATGAAGGCGGATCCCGAATTCAAGCAGCTCTACCAGCGACACAAGCTGCTGGACAAGAAATGCATGGATGCCGAACTCGGCGTTTTGCCGATCGACGATATGACCCTCGGCCAGATGAAGCGCGAAAAGCTGCTCGCCAAGGAAAAGCTGACCCGGATCTATGACCGGATGACGCACTGACCCTCTCCCCCCAAACCGGAACCGCTCACCGTCGCGGGCGGTGGCAGCCCTCCTCGTCGGGCTCGCCACCGTCCGCGTCGCCTTTTCAGGCCTTGCCAAGCACAATCTGAACATGCCGCCGAGCATTTCAGTGGCCTTCCGTCGATAATGCGGGGTCAGCCCTTTGGGCATCACCACGAAGAAGCGATGGCCATCCACTCCTCGGTACTGGAACTGATCGGCGAGACCCCGATCGTCAAGGCGCAGCGCCTGGACACCGGCGTCTGCGAGCTCTACCTCAAGCTGGAGAGCGCCAACCCGGGCGGGTCGATCAAGGACCGCATCGGGCTGTCGATGATCGAGGCGGCCGAGAAGCGCGGCGACCTCAAGCCCGGTGCCACGCTGGTGGAGGGCACTGCCGGCAATACCGGCCTGGGCCTGGCGCTGGTCGCCCAGCAGAAGGGCTACCGGCTGATCCTGGTCGTGCCGGACAAGATGAGCCGGGAGAAGATCTTCAACCTGAAGGCCATGGGCGCCGAGGTCGTGTTGACCCGTTCGGACGTGGCCAAGGGCCATCCGGAGTACTACCAGGACCTGGCCGCGAAGATCGCCGCCGATACCCCGGGGGCTTACTTCATCAACCAGTTCGGCAACCCGGACAACCCGGCCGCGCACGAGTTCGGCACCGGCCCGGAAATCCTGCGGCAGATGGACGGCCAGCTCGACGCGGTGGTCTTCGGCTGCGGCAGCTCGGGCACGATGACCGGCCTGTCGCGCGCCTTCGCCAAGCACTCGCCGCAGACCGAACTGGTGCTGGCCGACCCGGTGGGTTCGATCCTGGCCGAGTACATCAACGACGGGCGGCTTAACGACAAGTCGGGCAGCTGGCTGGTGGAAGGCATTGGCGAGGACTTCCTGCCCTCGATCTCGGATTTCAGCCGGGTCAAGAAGGCCTACGCCATCACCGACGCGGAGAGCTTCCATACCGCGCGCGAGCTGCTTGCTAAGGAGGGCGTGCTGGGTGGCTCCTCGACCGGCACCCTGCTGGCCGCGGCGCTGAAGTACTGCCGCGAGCAGACGGTGACCAAGAAGGTGCTGGTGCTGGTGCCCGACACCGGCAACAAGTACCTCTCGAAGATGTACAACGACTACTGGATGTTGGACAACGGCTTCCTGGAGCGCCCGCAGTACGGCGACCTGCGCGACCTGATCCTGCGCCCGTACAGCCAGCGCGACACCGTGGTGGTGGGACCGCGCGACCTGCTCACCACGGCCTACCAGCGCATGAAGCTGTACGACGTCTCCCAGTTGCCGGTGATCGACGAGGGCGAACTGGTCGGCATCGTGGACGAGAGCGACGTGCTGCTGCACGTCTATGGCGACGAGGCGCGCTTCCGCGACCCGGTCGCCACGGCGATGGTCAGCAAGCTCGACCGCCTCGACGTGAAATCCCCGATCGAGGCCCTGCTGCCGGTGTTCGACCGCGGGCAGGTGGCGATCGTGATGGATGGCAAGCAGTTCCTGGGGCTGATCACGCGGATCGACTTGTTGAACTACCTGCGACGGCGGGTGCAGTAATGTGATGCCCATCACGCGAATGGCGTGAAAATTTCGTTTCAGAAACGCTTGATAGAATCCCGCACCTTTTACGGAAGTGCCCATGTCGGACCGTCATTCCCGCCACCCTGACGGCCAGCGCGAACTCGCGTTGGCCACCCTGGCCATCCATGGGGGCCAGGCGCCCGACCCGAGCACGGGCGCGGTGATGCCGCCGATCTACGCGACCTCCACCTACGCGCAGTCCAGCCCCGGCGAGCACCAGGGTTTCGAGTACTCGCGCACCCACAATCCGACCCGCTTCGCCTATGAGCGCTGCGTGGCGGCGCTGGAGGGCGGTACCCGTGGTTTCGCGTTTGCCTCGGGCATGGCGGCGACCTCCACCGTGATCGAGCTGCTGGACAGCGGCGACCACGTCGTGGCGATGGATGACCTGTACGGTGGCAGCTACCGGCTGTTCGAGCGCGTGCGCCGCCGCAGTGCCGCGCTGGACTTCAGCTTCGTCGACCTGACCGACCTTGCGGCGTTCGAGGCCGCGATCACGCCGAAGACGAAGATGGTGTGGATCGAAACCCCGACCAATCCGATGCTGAAGATCGTCGACATCGCCGCCGTGGCCGGGGTGGCGCGCAAGCACGGGCTGATCGTGGTGGTGGACAACACGTTCGCCTCGCCGCTGCTGCAGCGCCCGCTGGCGCTGGGTGCGGATATCGTGGTGCATTCGGCCACCAAGTATCTCAATGGCCATTCGGACATGGTGGGCGGCATGGCGGTCGTCGGCGACAACGATGACCTGGCCGAGCGCATGGCGTTCCTGCAGAACTCCATCGGTGGCGTGCAGGGGCCGTTCGACAGCTTCCTGGCGCTGCGCGGGCTCAAGACACTGCCGCTGCGCATGCGTGCGCATTGCGATAACGCGATGGCCCTGGCGCAGTGGCTGGAACAGCATCCGGCGGTGGAAAAGGTGATTTACCCGGGCTTGCCTTCGCATCCGCAGCACGCATTGGCGAAGCGGCAGATGTCCGGATTCGGCGGCATCGTCTCGATCGTCCTGAAGGGCGGGTTCGAGGCCGCCAAGCGGCTGTGCGAGCGCACCGAGCTGTTCACGCTGGCCGAATCACTGGGCGGCGTGGAAAGCCTGGTCAACCATCCGGCGGTGATGACGCATGCGTCGATCCCGGTGGAGCGCCGCGCGCAGCTGGGTATCAGCGATGCGCTGGTGCGGTTGAGTGTGGGCGTGGAGGCGGTGGAGGACCTTCAGGCGGATCTGGAGGAGGCGCTCCGGTGACGGGCCGCCTGAAAGAGATCGTGCGATGAGCGAGCCGCCCCGACAAGGTCCCAAGGGACTGGCACTGCTGAATCTCGGGACGTGGATCCGTCAACATGCCTGGTTGGGAGCATGTTATCGCCTGCTGCCACTGTCCTGGCGCGTGGGCGCCGCACGTCTGCTCGACGCGCGTGCGAACGCCGGCGTGCGTTTCCCGAAAACAGCAGCCTGGGAGCGTCCGCTCGCATCCGCGTGGCAACCCGCTGTTCCCGCGGGGCCGGCAGACGGGACGTTGGGCGCCAATATCGTGGGTTACGTGCGCGGCCAGTTCGGACTGGCCGAGAGCGCGCGCATGTATGCGCGCGCGCTGATGGATGCCGGCGTCCAGGTGCGTCTTTTCGACGTCGACCTGGGCCTTCCGCATGGCTGGAACGACCGCAGCCTGGAAGCCTGGATCGATGAAGACCTGCCTTTCCCGGTGAGCTTCGTATTCGTCAACCCTGATTACCTGCAGCAGGCGCTAGAGGTGGTGGGCCGCGAGAAACTCAAAGGCAAGCGCGTCATTGCGTGCTGGTTCTGGGAACTGGAGCGCGTGCCCGATGCCTGGCTGCCGGCCATCGCTCAGGTCGACGAAATCATGGTGGCCACCCGCTTCATCGAGAATGCCTTTCGCCACGTTACCGACAAGCCGATCCTTCGGGTACCTCAGCCGCTGGGCGAGGTGGTCGACAGTGGGCTTCAGCGCGTCGATTTCGGGCTGGAGGAGGACGTGTTCGTCTTCCTGGTGACTTTCGATTTCAATTCCTGGATCGAGCGCAAGAACCCATTCGCCGCGGTGGAGGCATTCCGACGTGCATTCCCGCCGCAGCGCCGCGACGTCAGGTTGTTGCTGAAATCCAGCAATGGCTTCCGTTATCGGGAGCCGTTCCAGCGGCTGCTCAATATCGCCGCTGCCGATCCCCGCATCCTGGTGCGCGACGAGATCATCGATCGCGCCCATGTCCATGCCCTGCAGCGCTGCTGCGATGCCTACGTTTCGCTGCATCGCGCGGAAGGCTTCGGGCTGGGCCTGGCCGAATGCATGGCGATGGGCAAGCCGGTGATCGGTACCGGGTGGTCAGGCAACATGGACTTCATGGATGCCCGCAATAGCTGCCCGGTCGGCTATCGCATGGTGCCGGTCGCCGCCGATGCCTATCCCGGCGGCGCAGGAGCGGAGTGGGCAGAGCCCGACATCGACCAGGCCGCCATGTACATGCGCCGCCTGGTCGACGAGCCGGGCCTCGCCGCTGCCCTCGGACAACAGGCCGCCCACGACATTCAGCAGTCCAACGCACCGGCCGTGGCCGGGCGGTTGATTCGCGAACGACTGCGCCAGCTTGAAAAGCAACCTCGCCACAAGGACAACGAGCACATGGGAGACGCGGCATGAAGGACATGCTCCTTGCCGTTTGGCGTTACCGCCATTTCATTCTTTCCTCGATCAAGAACGAACTGCGGCTGCGCTTCATCCGCAGCAAGCTCGGCGGCCTGTGGATGATCATCCACCCTCTGGCCCAGGTGTTGATCTTTGCGCTCATCCTTTCAGAAGTGCTGGCAGCCAAGCTGCCCGGCATCGACAACAAGTACGCCTACGCGCTGTACCTGATGGCCGGCACCCTGGGGTGGACGCTGTTTGCCGAGACCATCGGCAAATGCCTGAACCTGTTCGTCGAAAGCGGCAACCTGATGAAGAAGATGGCCTTTCCGCGCATCTGCCTGCCCTTCATCGCCGGGGGCACGACGCTGGCCACCAACCTGCTTCTGTTGGTGGCGATCTTCGCCGTGTTCGCCGTCCTGGGCCACATGCCCGACGCCCACGTACTCTGGCTGCCGGTCCTGATTCTGACGACGCTGCTGCTGGCGATGGGCATCGGCCTGATCCTGGGCGTGCTGAACGTCTTCATGCGCGACATCGGGCAAGTGGTGCCGGTGGTACTGCAGGCGCTGTTCTGGCTCACGCCCATCGTCTACAACATCAACATCCTGCCGGAGGCCAGCCAGCGCTGGTTCCGGTTGAATCCCTTGTTCCCGCTTATCGCGAGCTACCAGAACGTGATGGTGTATGGAAAGCCGCCGCTGTGGGGTGACATCGCGCAGATTCTCTGCATCTCGGCCGTCCTGCTGCTGGCCGCGCTCGTGATGTTCCGGCGTGCGGCACCGGAAATGGTGGACGCGCTATGAGTGGTCGCCTGGTTGTTCGGAACGTGGGCAAGGCCTATCGCCGCTGGAGCAGCGAGTGGGCGCGTGTGGCGTCCTGGTTCGGCGTGCGCATCGCACCGGCCGAGGAGCATTGGGTGCTGCGGAACGTGAGTTTCGCGGTGGGCCCTGGCGAGGCCGTGGGCATCATCGGGCAGAACGGCGCCGGCAAAAGCACGCTGTTGAAGATGATCACCGGCACCGCGCAGCCCACCGAGGGAAGCGTGACGCGCGCCGGCCGCGTGGCGGCGATCCTCGAACTTGGCATGGGGTTCAATTCCGACCTGACCGGCCGGGAGAACGTGTTCCATTCTGCCGGGCTCATGGGGTACAGCCATGAACAGATCGCCAGCGTCATGCCCGACATCGAAGCGTTCGCGGAGGTGGGCGAGTACTTCGACCAGCCGATGCGCACCTACTCCAGCGGCATGCAGATGCGCGTGTCCTTCAGTGTCGCGACGGCATTCCGGCCGGATGTGCTGATCGTGGACGAGGCGCTGTCAGTGGGCGACTCGTACTTCCAGCACAAGTCGTTCAAGCGCATCCGGGAGTTCCGCGAGCTTGGAACGACGTTGTTGCTCGTGTCGCACGACAGCACGGCCATCCAGGCGATCTGCGACCGCGCCATTCTGCTTGACGCCGGTTCCGTCGTTCGCGACGGTGCGCCGGAGGACGTCATGGATTACTACAATGCATTGATAGCCGAGCGTGAGAACGCGTCGCTGATCGTGCGCAAGCACGCGTCCGGGCGGGAGCAGATCGTATCGGGTACCGGCGAGGCCGTGGTCGAGGACATCGGGCTGTACAACGCTGACGGCGAACCGGTGGAGATGATCGACGTTGGTCAGCCGGTGCAGCTGCGGATCCGGGTGCGGGCGCATGCGCCGATCGAGCGGCTGGTTCTGGGCTACATGATCAAGGATCGCCTGGGCCAGGCAGTATTCGGCACCAACACCCACTACACCGAGCAGCATCTGGACCATGTCGGTGCGGGTGAGCAGATGGAATTCGTGGTCAATTTCGATGCCAATCTCGGACCGGGCAGCTATTCGGTATCCACGGCACTGGTAAGCAGCGAGACGCATCTGGTCAACAATTACGAGTGGCGGGAGCTGGCGATGACCTTTACGGTAGCCAACCTGAGCAAGGCAGGCTTCGTCGGGACAGCCTGGGTCCCGCCGCGCATCGAGGTGGTGCGCTGATGTCGGATTTCGTCAGCTATGCCCAGAACTTCGAGGACGTCATCCTGTGGCGCGCCTTGAAGGATGTGTCCCCAGGGTTCTATGTCGACGTCGGCGCGCAGCACCCGCTGCGCGACTCGGTGACGCGTGCCTTCTATGAGCGCGGTTGGCGAGGCGTCAACATCGATCCCATCGCGGCCTGGCACGGGTTGTTGAACGTGGATCGTCCCGAGGACGTCAACTTGCGCGTGGCCCTCGGTGCCGAGTCCGGTGATGCGGTGTTCTACGAAGTCCAGGACACCGGCCTGTCGACCATGGACTCGCGGCTGGCCGCGCAGCACTCGGCGCAGGGGCATGTAGTGCACATGGATATCGTGCCGATGCGTACGCTCGACTCGGTGCTGGACGAGTACGCGCCCGCGCAGATCCATTTCCTGAAGATCGACGTGGAGGGTGCCGAAGAGGCGGTCCTTCGCGGACTGTCGCTGGACCGGTACCGCCCCTGGATCGTGGTAGTGGAAGCCACGCTGCCCAATAGCCAGATCGACATCTCGGAGAACTGGGCCTCGTTGATCCAGGACGCGGGATATGAATCGATTTACTTCGACGGCCTGAACCGGTTCTTCCTCGCCCAAGAGCATGCCGAGCTGCGGCGGCATTTCCAAACGCCACCGAACTATTTCGACAGTTTCGTGCGCTATCCAGACTGGGAGCGCGGCGAGCTGGCACGCCGACTGGGCGAGGAGATGGAGGTCCAGCGGGCAACGGAGCAATCGTTGACCGAGCGGATTTCCCAGCTTGCCGCCGAGCACGAGCAGTTCCGCGCCGAGCGCGAGCGCCTCGAAGCCGAACATGCCCGAACGCTTGCGGACATGACGCACGCGTTCGAGGAATCGATGGGGCATGCGCAGCGTGAGCTCGATGACACGCGGTCCCAGGTCCAGGCGGAAGGGGAACGTGCTGCTGCGGAGCTCGCATACGCCGTGAGCGCGCAGGAGGCCCTTCGCGTTGAGTTGGAGGCGGCCCGCCAGCAGCTGGAATCCGTCAACGCCAGTGTCCAGCAGTTGCTGGTGGAGCGCGGCCAACAGGCGCGCCTGCGAGCCGAGCTGGATTATCGGGAGCGTGCGATGGCCATGCTGCAGGCCTCGCGCAGCTGGCGATTGACCGCACCGCTGCGATGGTTCTCCAACCTGGTCGGGGCCGCGCGAGAATTCGAGCATCCGCCGCAGAGCAGCGAGGATGTGGGAAGCGAAGCCCACGGTCATCGCGGCGTGCCCGACGAAGCCAGCCTGCTGGTATTGGCCAGCACCGCCCCCGTGCCGCGCCCGCAAGCGGGGCCGTCGGTTTCTTCCCTGCCTTCGCTGCCCGGCATCGGGCTGCATTCCGCGAGATTCGACACCGTGATCAACGAGCTCAAGAGCATGTTGCGCCCACCGCAGGCTCTGCCACCGAGGCTGCGCACGCTTCCCGGCGCGAGTTGGGTCGCCAGGCCCATGCTGAGAATCTACGAACGCCTGTTCCGCAAGCAGCAGCTTTTCAATGCACGCCTGCTGGAAGCGTTGGAAATGTTGAAGGACGAACGGCGCTGAGTCGCCCAGGTCAGACACCGAAAGGACACTCGCGTGCCAATCAGGATCCACCAGTTCCATTCCGGTTCCGCCTATGGCGATGCCGTGACCAATTCGATGCTCTTGTTGCAGGATCACCTGCATGAGATGGGCTTCGAATCGGACGTGTTCGTCGAGCACCTGGACGACAAGCTCGCCGATCGCCTGCGCCCGCATACGGCGCTGACGGATAGTCTCGCGGACAACGATATCCTGATCGTGCGCCATTCGATGGGCCACGACCTGCTGGACTGGGTGCTGGCGCTGCCGGGACGCAAGGTGTTGATGTACCACAACATCACGCCCGCCGAGTTCTTCGAGCCGGGTTCGCCGTTTCATCATTACGCCACATTGGGCCGCCAGCAGTTGACTCAGCTCCTCCCCAAGATGGAGCACGCGTTCGCGGATTCCGGGTTCAATGCCGCGGAGCTTCGCTCGCTGGGTTATGCCGAGGTCGACGTGTTGCCCGTGTTGGTGCGTGACGCGCAGTTTGCCGACGTGCTGGCACCGCGATGCCTGGAGACCGGCACGGGGCGGCCGTGGACGGTGCTTTTTGTCGGACGCGTCTGCGAGAACAAGGGTCACCAGGACCTGGTCGAGGTCGCCAAGGCGTGGGTCGAGCGATTCCAGGCATTCCCGATCCAGTTCATCTGCATCGGCAGCTACAGCCGAGGGTCAACCTTCTATTCCGAAGTGCGGGCACGTATCGAGGCGGCAGGTCTCGAAGGGATTGTGCATTTCGTCGGCAAGGTGACCGATACCGAGCTGCGCGATTGGTACGCTCGCGCGGATTGCTACCTGAGTTTGAGTCGCCATGAAGGCTTTGGCGTGCCGCTCATCGAAGCGATGTTGTCCGACCTGCCGGTGGTCGCACTGGATGCGGCGGCCGTCGCCGAGACGCTCGGCGGAGCGGGCATCCTGCTGCCGGACGCCAGCGCGAGTCGCGTGACTGATGAACTGTTCGCGCTGATGCGAAATCGGGCTCGCCGTCGCGCCGTCCTGGCGAGCCAGCGCGATCGCGTGCATGCGTTCGGCTCGCAGGCCATTCGCGCCGGTGTCGTGTCGGCCCTGCAACGCCTGGGCGTGGAAGTCACCGCCGAAGCCATTGCGACGGCGCCCCAGGCCACGCCGGCTATTCGCATCGAAGGGCCGTGTGAATCCACTTACAGCCTGGCGATCGTCAACAGGGAGCTTGCGCTGGCCCTTGATGCATCCGGTCGCCGGACAAGTTTGTTTTGTACCGAAGGTCCGGGGGACTACACGCCAGCGCCGGCAGCCCTGGCACGGCTTGACCCACGTGCACGCGAACTGATCCAGGCAGGCGCGGACGCGGAGCGGCCTGCGTTGGCCATCCGCAACCTCTATCCGCCGCGCGTGCGCGACCTCAGGGGTGAGACCGCGGGCGGGTATTTCTTCTGGGAAGAGTCCTCTTTCCCTTCGCAATACGTGGCAGATTTCAATCTTTCGCTGGACGTGCTGTTCGCGCCCTCGCGTTTCGTTGCCGACGTGTGGCGGACCTCCGGCGTCAACGTGCCCATCCACTATGTGGGTACCGGCGCCGATCATGTCCTCAGGTCCAAGTCTGAGCCGCTCCCGTCCGCGCTGCCGGCAGGGTATAAATTCCTGCACGTCTCCTCGTGTTTCCCACGCAAGGGTCCGGATGTCCTGTTGAAGGCATGGGGCAGGGCATTCGCGGGGCGCCGCGATGTCCACCTGATCGTGAAGACGTTCGCCAATCCGCACAACCGTATCGCGGAGCTGCTCGACGCACTGCGTGCAGCGCAGGCCGACTACCCGCCTGTGACGTTGTTGATGGATGACTACACGCCGGGCCAGATTGCTGCCCTCTATGAGGCGTGCGATGCCTATGTCGCGCCGTCCCGCGGCGAAGGGTTCGGCTTGCCAATGGCCGAGGCCATGCTCCACGGCCTGCCCGTCATCGCGACCGGGTGGGGCGGGCATACCGATTTCTGCACCGAACGGACTTCTTTCCCAATCCGCTATCAGATGGCGCGTTCTTCAAGCCACCTCGCTGGCAAGGAGACAGCGCTCTGGGCAGAGCCTGACGAAGCACATCTGGCCGAACTGCTGCGAGCGGTTCACGCCGATGAGAACGGCGAGGTGGCGAGCAAGGTGGCCCAGGCGCGTGCGCTGGTCACGGAACAGTACAGTTGGGATGCAGTGGCCAAGCGGCTGCTCGCCGGCGAAGCAGCAGTCGCCACCGCGCAACGTGACTTCGCCCAGACGCCCTTGCGACTGGGCTGGGTTTCGACCTGGAACGAGGCGTGCGGAATTGCAGCGTACTCCCGCTATCTGCTCGACCATCTGCCGCGTGGCGAAGTCGAACTGACGTTGTATGGCCGTACCGGGACGTCGGTGGACGACGGATTCGCACCGATCTCGCATCATTGGCGCGACACCTCCGATCTCGACCTGCGTGCGTTGGGCGACGCCTTGCTCGCCAACCGTGTCGAGGTCGCGGTACTTCAGTTCAACTTCGGCTTCTTCGAGGTGCGTGCGCTGGGTGAGCTGGTGCAGCGGCTGGAGGCGGAGGGTGTCCGCGTCATCGTCGTGCTGCATTCCACCAAGGATGTCGACCGCGCGGACTTCAAAGCCAGCTTGCGTGATGCCGCGGGGCTGGAGCGGGCCTCGCGCATCCTGGTGCATTCCCCCGAGGACCTCAACAGGCTGATCGACTACGGCTACGGCGCATGTTCGGCACTGTTTCCGCATGGCGCCGTGGACGGGCCGCAGCTGAGCCTGGCGCAGGCACGGGAGCGACTGCACATCGGTCCCGAGGCGAAGATCATTGCCTCGTACGGCTTCATGCTGCCGCACAAGGGCCTGCCGGAACTGGTGGAGGCATTTGCGGAAGTGGCCCGGGCAGAGCCCAATGCGTATCTCTTCCTGGTCAATTCCCTGTTCCCGGCGGAGGTATCCGAGCGGATGCGCACGGAACTGCTGGAGAAGATCGAACGCCTGAAGATTCGCGAGCGCGTGCGGATGTTCACCGATTTCCTGCCGGAACAGACCAGTCTGGCCCTGCTTTCTGCCGCGGACATCGTGGTGTTTCCATATCAGAATACGGCTGAATCCTCCAGCGCGGCGGTACGTTTCGGCCTGGCGGCGCACCGCCCGGTTGCCTGCACACCGCTTGGGATATTCTCTGACCTTGAAGGACAGGGACTTCGGTTCCGAGGCACCGCGCCCCGGGATCTCGCGGCCGATCTGCGGGGCTGGTTGAACGATCCGAACATGGGCGAGGTGGTTGCGGGGCAGGACGAGTGGCTTCACGCCCGTAGCCTGCCGCGACTGATGGCCCGGCTCACCGACCTTTGTCGGGGCTTGGTCCTGGACAGGTCGCTCCCCTGAAAATCCAAAACACACACTGAAACGGAAGACATATGCGAGTTGCACTAATCACGGGTATCACTGGACAGGACGGCGCCTATCTCGCCCAGCTGCTGCTGGAGAAGGGGTACCAGGTCCACGGCACTTACAGGCGCACCAGTTCGGTCAATTTCTGGCGCATCGAGGAACTGGGGATCCAGAACCACCCCAACCTTCACCTGGTCGAGTACGACCTGACCGATCTCGGTACTTCCATCGCGATGCTGCACAAGATCGCGCCGGATGAGGTCTACAACCTTGCCGCGCAGAGCTTCGTGGGTGTCAGCTTCGAACAGCCGAACACCACCGCGCAGATCACCGGCGTGGGCGCGTTGAACCTGCTGGAGGCGATTCGCCTGGTGAATCCGAAGATTCGCTTCTACCAGGCTTCCACGTCCGAGATGTTCGGCAAGGTGCAGGCAATCCCGCAGAAGGAAGATACGCCCTTCTATCCGCGCAGCCCGTACGGCGTCGCCAAGCTCTACGCCCACTGGATCACGGTGAACTACCGCGAGAGCTACGACATCTTCGGGGCCAGCGGCATCCTGTTCAATCACGAAAGCCCGCTGCGCGGCCGCGAGTTCGTGACCCGCAAGATCACCGACTCGGTCGCCAAGATCAAGCTGGGCAAACTCGATTGCATGGAGCTCGGGAACCTGGATGCCAAGCGCGACTGGGGCTTTGCCAAGGAATACGTGGAAGGCATGTGGCGCATGCTGCAGGTCGACCAGCCTGACACGTTCGTGTTGGCTACCAATCGCACCGAGACCGTCCGCGATTTCGTGCGAATGGCGTTCCAGGGCGCGGGCATCGAGGTCGAGTTCCGTGGCAAGGATCTCGAGGAGATCGGAGTTGACACGGCGACCGGCAAGACTGTCATGCGGATCAGCCCGAAGTTCCATCGCCCCGCTGAAGTCGACCTCCTGATCGGCAGTGCAGAAAAGGCGGAGCGCATCCTGGGCTGGAAGCCGCAGACGAGCCTCGAGCAGCTGTGTCAGATGATGGTCAGAGAAGATCTGCGGAGGAACGAGCGTGGGTTCAGCTTCTGATAAAGCAACGCCGGTTGCGCTCGTCACGGGTGCCAGTGGCTTTACGGGCCGCTATGTGTCATCCGCGCTCGAGGCGGCCGGCTATGCGGTTCGCGGCCTGAGCGGCGAGGGCGGGAGCCAGAAGTCAGTGGACCTTTCCAATCGCGTCGAGGTACTCGACGCGATTGCACGGCTGCAGCCGGATGTTGTGGTGCACCTCGCGGCAATTGCGTTCGTAGGCCACGAGGATGTCGATGACACGTATCGCGTGAATGTCATGGGCACGCGCCACCTGCTCGAAGGGCTCGCCGCCTCGCCGGTTGCTCCCAGGCATGTGGTGTTGGCCAGCAGCGCCAACGTCTACGGCAACGCGTCAGGCGTTGTCGCGGAGGACGCGGCGGTTTCGCCCCAGAACGACTATGCGGTCAGCAAGCTCGCCATGGAGTACATGGCGCGGCTGTGGACGACGCGGTTGCCAATCACGATCGTGCGGCCTTTCAACTACACCGGGGTCGGGCAGTCCGAGAAGTTCCTGATACCGAAGATCGTCTCGCACTTTCGCCGCAAGGCAGCCGTCATCGAGTTGGGCAACCTCGACGTGTGGAGGGACTTCTACGATGTCCGGCACGTCGCCACGGCCTACTGCAAGCTGGTGGGCCTTGAAGCCGATAGCGAGGTCTACAACATTTGCTCCGGTCAGGAGTACTCGCTGCGCCAGGTAATCGAGATGATGACCGAGATATCCGGTCATCACATCGACGTGCGGGTGAATCCTGATCTGGTCCGGCTCAACGAGGTAAAGCGCTTGCGTGGCGATTCGCGCAAGCTCAGCGCGCGGATAGGTGGGCTGCCCGAGTTCTCGTTGAGGGATACGTTGCGCTGGATGTACGAACAGTAAGCCGTGCGGAGCCATGGCCTGGATCCAAGGGCCATCGGTCAAGAATTCGTTGTTCATCAGCGGCCGCGCGGGGCGAAGGCGTGCGCACGCCAGGGGTTTGACGGTGGCTGATTCACTGCACGGCTCGCGCCAGCGCGCCAGTTTGGCATTTCTTGCGTACTAATTTGATCGGTTGGGGGCGTAGGCTGGAATGAAACAGAACTTGGAACCGAGGTCATGGCTCACTCGCGAAGGTCGCTTCGCGGGTGTCGTTCACGCGATGCGGCGGTTCCCGGCGCCAGAAGTGTCATTTGCGGACCTGATGGCCGTGCTCATCGTCGTCGTGATGGCGCTGATCGTCTTCTCCAAGAATATGTTCATCGATAACGCCGTCGTATTCCACGACGAGTACATCTACAAGGTTTCCTCCGACGCCCTGCTTGCCCAATACGATGTCGTGGGCAAGCAACTGGGCATGCGCCTGCCAAACCACCTGTTTTTCGACGTCTATGGCGTGGGCGCGTACTTCGGCGCAAACTTCTATGCGTTCGCGCAGTTGCTCAATGTGGCCTTCTGGGCGATCGGTCTGTTGGCGCTATATCGCATCGCCGTTTGTTCGGGTCTCTCGCGTCGGCGCTCGCTCGTGTACCTCGTGATGGTGGGCCTGCTCCCGCTGAGTGCGTATACGAAATATTTCATGCCGGAGTCGATGTACTTCGCGATGTTCTGTGCATCGCTGTATGCGCTTGCGTATGGCGTACTGGCTCCGCTTGGTCACGCCAAGCACGCGGGACTGTTCTTGGCGGGTTTGCTGGTGGGGGCGATGTACTTCGTCAAGCCGCATGCCATCCCGCTTGTCATGGCGGATGTGATATTCCTCGCCGCCTTCAGGCACAGGGTTCGCAATATCCTGGTGTTCGGCGGCGGGGTGCTCCTGGCAATTGTCATTGGAAAGGCCCTGTTCTCGGTCCCTGCTGACCACAGCCCGGGCGGGTTGGGAATGTATGCGCAAGCGGTCGCCCCGCTTCTCGCGAAGCTTGGATCCTACTTCTCGCAGCCAAAGGTTCTCGCCGCCGATCTCGCCAATGTGTCGACGGGGCACGTGCTCTTTCTTTCCGCTGTCTTCGGCCTGGCTTTCGTGGTTGCGTTGGCGACGGCGGTGCCTAGACTGCGCATGATGGAGAGCGGTGCCCGGGTGCCCGAAGGAACGCGCCTGCTGTCAATCTATTTGCTTGTGGCCAGCATGGTCCTGGTAGGCATGGCGATCGTGTTTACCCTGTTGGTGGGCGAGTCGGGCAGGGTGCACAGCCGCTATTACTTCTTCATCTTTCCGGTCGCGTTGCTGCTGCTTTTTCACCTGCCTGGGGTGAGGATGTCGTCCATCGGCAAGGTTTGCGGCGCGCTGATGGTGCTGATCTCCGCTACCTGGCTCTTCACGCGCGGTCTGGTGTTTTCGGAGATTCTGCCCATCTCGCTGGTTTCGGATTCGCCTGAATGGGGCTTCGTGTTCCATTCCAAGCCCCTCTTCTACTTCGTGGCGGTCGGGCTCGCAGTCGGGGGATTGATTGCGGTGTGGCGACCGCGCGCCGTCTACCTGCTCATCGCCGTAGTGGGGCTTGCATCGCTGGTCAGCAATATCGATGTCGCCATGAAGCAGAAGGGCCTTTTCCGCAACTCCTTCGTTACTGGCCGAGAAGCGCTCGCGGTCGAGGAGATCGTTGGCCGGGAACGGATGGGCGAGTCGGTTGTCGTGGGCCAGAACTGGGATGGCCTGAGCAAGTTTCTCTTTCACCTGCAGACGGCGCCCAGTGCTACATCTCTCGCTGCGGGTAGCAATTTGCAGCAGGTGGCGGATAACTTCCCGCTGGCGCCATTCCTGATCGTGATTTCGGATGGGTACGAAATTCCCGGCGGCTTCGCCTGCAATGCGGATATCCCCACGGTAAAGATATGCAGTGTGGCCAAGTGACGCGGGAGGCCTGATGTTTCCCGCGGCGAGCAAAGGTAGTAGCGCCAGTTTGTCTTATGACCCCGAGGTAGTATGTTTCGCGAAATTCTGATGATTGTTTTTGTCACCTGCTCAACGCTTGGTAGCCAGTTGCTGGTGAAGCGTGCGGTGACCGAGATCGCTTCACGCGATGTCGTGCCTACTGGAATCCAGTGGCTGCTTGCTGCGTGTCTTTCCCCGGGCGTGATTGCAGCGGTCGCGATCCAGGGCGTTGGCTTCCTGGTGTGGGTGGTGGTGGTGAGCCGCATCAAACTCGGGCTCGCTTTCGCGATCTCGGGCTCGTTCTTCTACATCCTCATTGCCGCGGCGAGCTGGATCCTTTACGGCGAGCGCCTCGGGCCGTTGCAGTGGTTGGGACTTGTGCTTGTTTCGTCCGGCGTGCTCCTTATGACGCTGACGGGAAAACCAGTCTGAGGGCTTGCCGTGATTGACCACAGTTTCGTCGTGCCTGCCTACGGTTGCTCGCCACATCTGGCGGAGTGCTTGCAGTCCTTGCAATCCCAGACCGTCGCGGGATCTGAGATCTTGATTTCGACTTCCACGCCGTCGAAAGAATTGTCCGAGCTGGCAGCGAAATTCGATGTGCCTGTGCACGTCCATAGCCCGAACGCCGGTATCGGCAGGGACTGGAACGCGGCCCTGGATTGCGCCACGCGCAGTTGGGTCACCATCGCGCATCAGGACGACGTCTACCTGCCCGACTTCGTGGCGCGCACCCTGCGTGCCGCCGAGGAAGCGCCTGGCGCTGCACTTGTTCTGACGAAGTACGGGGAATTGCTCGGGGGCGAGATCAGGCCGCGCACGATGATGCTGCGAATCAAGTCCCTACTGCTGGAGCTGGGTTTCCTCGGGCGGTCGTCGGTGTCGCGCGCTGGCGCAAAACTTCGGATGCTCAGGTTCGGCTGTGCCGTGCCCTGTCCGTCTGTGACGTTAGGCCCTCAGCTTAAGGGACTGCGGTTCCGGGAAGACATGCGGGTTGACTTGGACTGGGAAGCATGGATACGCGCCGCGCGCGCATCAGGTGCATTCTGTTATGTGCGTGAGCAATTGATGTTGCATCGCATCCATGGTGCGAGCGAAACCACGATGGGGGTCAGGGACGGCGTGCGCGCACGAGAAGACCTGGAGATTTTCCGTTCGTTGTGGCCGGCGCCGGTCGCCGGCTTGTTGGCGCGCGTCTATGCGCTGTCCTACGAGGAGGGAGGTCATGGTTGAGCGTCTGCTTCAGCAGCCGGTCCCGGAGGGCGCGGTCGACAAGGTGGGCGCGGCAAAGGTCGCGATCGTCATTCCGTCATATCGGGTGACGCGCCACATCCTGGACGTCGTGTCGAGCATTCCCGCGTGGGTATCAAGTATTTACGTTGTGGACGACTGCTGCCCAGACGGAAGTGGCGCACTCGTGCAAGCGCGGTGCAGTGATCCCCGGGTTGTCGTGATGTTCAACGAGGTCAACCTGGGCGTCGGTGGCTCGGTGATGGCGGGCTACGTGAGGGCCGCGAGCGATGGCGCCGATATCATCGTCAAGATGGATGGCGATGGGCAGATGGATCCTTCGCTCCTGCCTCGTTTCGTCGCGCCTATCGCGTCGGGGGATGCCGATTACACCAAGGGCAACCGCTTCTACGATCTCACGCAGATCAGCCAGATGCCGCGAATCAGGATTGTCGGCAACGCCGGGCTCTCCTTCATGACCAAGATGTCGTCCGGGTACTGGGATCTTTTTGATCCCACGAACGGATACACCGCTATCCATGCGCGACTGGTATCGGCGTTGCCGATGGAGAAAATCAGCAAGCGTTACTTCTTCGAGACCGATATTCTGTTCCGCCTGAACACGCTGCGCGCCGTCGTGGTGGACATACCGATGGATGCGAAGTACGGCGACGAAGAGAGCGGGCTCAAGATCGGCAGGATCTTCTTTGACTTCCTGTCCAAGCATTTCAGGAATGCGTTCAAGCGCATCTTCTACAACTACTTCCTGCGCGACATGTCCCTCGCGACGATCGAGCTCGTCGGGGGTGTCGCGTTGCTGGCTGGCGGCTTGATCGCGGGTGCCTGGTTCTGGATCGAGGCATCTTCGCTGGGCACTACCGCATCGGCAGGGCGGGTCATGCTGGCCGCGTTGCCGCTCATTCTTGGCCTGCAGCTCCTCCTGGGTTTCATCGCCTTCGACATCGCGGCCGTGCCCCGCCGCCCTGTTCACCGGCTTCTTCGCTAGAAGAAGCTGCGTCCTGCGCCTTCCGCCTTCGGGAGGCGCCTGGCCTGGCGATGGATGCCGTCACCAAGCCCGTCCTTGGCCTGTGTAAGCGTCGGGCCCCGGGGGATTGGCAGGAAAGTGCTCCAGATCCGGCCTGGGTCTCAAGCCGCCGTAGCTGTGCGACTATAGGCCGCCAGGTATGAGGGGAGCCTCGAGATGTCGATGAAGTTCGATTCTCGCTACACACAGTACCAGCTGGACCGTAGTGCCTTGAGGAAAACAGTCCGCCAGATATATCTGAATCGTGCCGCCTCCATGGTCCAAGGACCTACGCTCGATTTCGGGTGCGGTGTGGGCGAATTGTTGGAGCGTCTGCCCGGCGGATCAAAGGGGCTCGAATACAATCCCGCCACTGTCGAGTATTGCCGTGATCGGGGACTGGACGTCTCGGCATACGATGGTTTCGCGGACGACTGGAATCTGTCGGTACTTCCGCCTGATACCACTTTCCAGAGCTTGGTGGTCAGCCATGTCCTGGAGCATCTTGAAAACCCGATCTCGATTTTCAAGAAGCTGCTGCGCTCGGTCTCAAGGTTCGGCGTCACCCGCGTCCTGGTGATCGTGCCCGGGAAAGCCGGATTTCGAGTCGATCCCACCCACCTGACCTTCGTCGACCGAGCGATGCTGCTCGATGATTCCATCCGCGCTGAGACCGGGTTCGGGCACGTCCGCTCCACTTATTTTCCCGGGAATCTACGGATGATCGGCGACTGGTTCCCGTACCACGAACTGCAGGTGGTCTACGACCGGCAAACGACCGCCTGAAGCCTCAGGCGGTCGTTGACGTGGTGGGCTTCAACCCACCGCCTTCTCAAGCTCCGGCAGGAGCGTAAACAGATCCCCCACCAACCCGATATCGGCGATCTCGAAGATCGGCGCATCCGCATCCTTGTTGATCGCCACGATCGTCCCGGCGTCCTTGATGCCGGTCAGGTGCTGGATCGCGCCGCTGATGCCTACCGCCACATACAGCTCGGGGGCGATGATCTTGCCGGTCTGGCCCACCTGCAACTCGTTGGGCACGTAGCCGGCATCCACCGCCGCGCGCGAGGCGCCCACGGCGGCGCCCAGCTTGTCGGCGAGCTGGTAGATCACCTTAAAGTTCTCCTCCGAACCGACGCCGCGGCCCCCGGAGACGACGCGCTTGGCGCTCTGCAGGTCGGGCCGGTCGGACTTGCCGGCGGCCAGGCCCACGAAGCGGGTGTGGGCGGGCAGGGACGCATCGACCTGCACGGCCTCGACAGCCGCGCTGCCGCCCTTGGCTGCCTCCGGCCACGAGGCCGTGCGCACGGTGGCGACGACGACCTGGTCGGCCGGTGCCTCGACGGTGATGATCGCGTTGCCGGCATAGATCGGGCGCTGGAACGTATGCGTGCCTTCGACCGCCATCAGGTCCGAGACCTGGTTGACGCCCAGCTGGGCAGCCACGACTGGCATCAGGTCCTTGCCGAATGTGGTCGAGGGGCCGAAAACGTGGCTGTAACCGGAGGCCAGCTTCGCGATTTGCGGGGCAAGCACCTGCGCCAGTGCATGCTCGTTGGCCGGATTGGCCACGGTCAGCACCCGTGCCACGCCGGCAATCTGCGCGGCCTGGGCAGCGATGCCGGCCGGGTCGGCGGCCAGCACCACGACGTCGATGGATTCGGCCTGCAGGGCCTGCGCGGCGCTGACGGTCTTGGCGGTGGCGGCATTGAGCTGCCCACCCAGGTGTTCGGCGACGATGAGTACCTTGGCCATTACAGCAACCCCTTCTGCTTGAGTGCGGCCACCAGTTCGGCGGCATCCTTCACCATGACGCCGCGGCTGCGCTTGGCCGGCGGGGCGTAACGGGTGGTCTTCAGGCTGTCGTTGGCTTCCACGCCGAGGTCGCCGAAGGCGATCGTCTCCAGCGGCTTGCTCTTGGCCTTCATGATGTCCGGCAGCTTGATGAAGCGCGGCTCGTTCAGGCGCAGGTCGGTGGTGACGACGGCCGGCAGGTCCACTTCCAGCGTCTCCAGGCCGGCGTCGACTTCGCGGGTCACCGTGGCCTTGCCGTCGGCAACGACCAGCTTGGAAGCAAAGGTCGCCTGCGGGCGGCCCCACAGCGTGGCCAGCATCTGGCCCGTCTGGTTGGCGTCATCGTCGATCGCCTGCTTGCCGAGGATCACCAACTGCGGCTGCTCCTTCTCGACCAGCTTGAGCAGGGCGCGCGCGGCGGTGAGCGGTTGCACGGCGGCATCGGTGACGACGTGGATGGCGCGGTTGGCGCCCATGGCCAGGCCATTGCGCAGGTGCGCGGCGGCGTCGGCCGGGGCGAGCGTGGCGACGACGACTTCGGTCGCGATGCCGGCATCGCGCAGGCGCAGCGCTTCTTCCAGGGCGATTTCATCGAACGGGTTGGGCGAAAGCTTGACGCCGTCCGTGACCACGCCGGAGCCGTCCGGCTTGACCTGGATGCGGACGTTGTAGTCCACCACGCGCTTGTAGGCGACGAGGATTTTCATCTTGTACGAGATCCTTCAGCTGTTGCGGGAAGGCCCGGCCGCGGCGGCTGGCGCGGGGCAGTGGGTCGATTTTAGCCGGCAAACCGCCTCCGTGCGATGGCGTATGGAAATGCTGCGGTGCGTCACGGCCCAGCCCCGCTCTCGCGGCCGTCGCGGCAAAGGAGCTATTCTCTCGGGCCTTATTCATGCGGCTTGTGCGTCCTAGGAGATGGTGGGTGGCGACTTGGCTAGTAACGGGCGGTGCCGGCTTCATCGGCGGCAATTTCGTGCGCGAAGCGGTGGGCCGCGGTATCAAGGTGATCAACCTTGACCTGCTGACCTATGCGGGGAACCTGAATACCCTGGCCTCCCTTGCCGACAATCCAGACCATGTGTTCGTCCAGGGCGACATTGGCGACCGCGAACTGGTGGCGCACCTTCTCGCCACGCACCAGCCGGATGCGGTGCTCAATTTTGCCGCCGAGAGCCATGTTGACCGTTCGATCGACGGTCCGGCGGCGTTCGTGCAGACCAACGTCGTGGGCACGCTGGGGTTGCTGGAATCGGTGCGCGACTACTGGAAGGCGCTGCCCGACGTGCGCCGCGGAGCCTTCCGCTTCCTGCATGTATCAACGGATGAGGTCTACGGCACCCTGGGCGAGACCGGGAAGTTCACCGAGACCACCGCCTACGCGCCCAACTCGCCGTATTCGGCGTCCAAGGCTGCTTCCGACCACTTGGTGCGGGCTTTCCACCACACCTATGGCCTCCCGGTACTGACCACCAACTGCTCCAACAACTACGGTCCGTACCACTTCCCCGAGAAGCTCATCCCGCTGGTCATCGCCAAGGCATTGGCCGGCGAGCCGCTGCCGGTCTACGGAGACGGCAAGCAGGTGCGCGACTGGCTGTTTGTCAGCGACCACTGCGAGGCCATCCGCACCGTGCTGGCGAAGGGACGCGTGGGCGAGACGTATAACGTCGGCGGCAATGCCGAACGGCAGAACATCGAGGTGGTGCGGGCGATCTGCGCGCTGCTCGACGAGCGCCGTCCGCGTGCCGATGGCCAGCCGCGCGAAAGCCAGATCACCTACGTCGCCGACCGTCCCGGCCACGACCGCCGGTACGCGATCGACGCGTCGAAGCTGAAGAACGAACTGGGCTGGGAGCCGAAGCACACCTTCGAGCAGGGCATCGCATTTACCGTCGACTGGTACCTGGACAACCAGGACTGGGTGCGCGGGGTGCTCGACGGCAGCTACCGCCTCGAACGCATCGGCACGGCCGCCTGATCACGGAGCGATCCACATGAGCAAACGCAAGGGCATCATCCTGGCAGGTGGTTCCGGCACGCGGCTGTATCCGATCACCAAGGGCGTCAGCAAGCAGCTGCTGCCGGTGTACGACAAGCCGATGATCTACTACCCGCTCAGCGTGCTGATGCTGGCGGGCATCCGCGACGTGCTGATCATCAACACGCCGCACGAGCAGGCGCTGTTCCAGAACCTGCTGGGCGATGGTTCGCAGTGGGGCATGAACATCCAGTACGCGGTGCAGCCGAGTCCGGACGGGCTGGCGCAGGCCTATCTGATTGGCCGTGATTTCGTCGACGGCCAGCCGAGCTGCCTGGTGCTGGGGGACAACATTTTTCATGGGCACGGGTTGACTGAGACGCTCAAGCGCGCCGATGCGCGCGAGCACGGTGCCACCGTGTTCGGCTATTACGTCAATGATCCGGAACGCTATGGCGTGGCCGAGTTCGACAGCTCGGGCAAGGTTATTGGCATCGAGGAGAAACCGGCCGAGCCGCGCTCGCATTACGCGGTGACCGGGCTGTATTTCTACGATGGTCGGGCCGCGGATTACGCGAGGGACCTGAAGCCCTCGCCGCGTGGCGAGCTGGAGATCACGGACCTCAACCGCTGTTATCTCGATGACGGCTCGTTGCATCTCGAACCCCTGGGTCGCGGCTACGCGTGGCTGGATACGGGCACGCACCAGTCGTTGCATGAAGCCGCCAATTTCATCGAAACCATCCAGGCACGGCAGGGGCTGCAGGTCTGTTGTCCCGAAGAAATCGCCTTTGGCAACGGCTGGATCGATGTCGCGAAATTGGAGCAGCTGGCCGCACCACTATCAAAGAACGCCTACGGCAAATACCTGCATGACCTGGCGCGACGAGGGAAAATATTTTGAAGCTGATTGAGACGAGCTTGCCCGGTTGCGTAGTCGTCGAACCAAAAGTTCATGGTGACGACCGCGGATTCTTCTTCGAGGCCTGGAACGCCGAACGCTATGACCAGGCGGGCCTGGGCATGCGCTTCGTGCAAAGCAACGTCTCCTCGTCGAGCCGGGGCGTGCTGCGTGGCCTGCACTATCAGTGGCCGCGCCCCCAGGGCAAGCTTGTCAGCGTGCTCGAAGGCGAGGTGTACGACGTGGCGGTCGACATTCGGCGTGGATCGCCCCACTTCGGAAAATGGACCGCCGTCGTGCTCAGCAGCGAGAACCGTCGGCAGTTCTGGATCCCCGAAGGCTTCGCCCACGGTTTCGCTGTCCTGTCGGAGCGTGCGGTGTTCAACTACCTGTGCACCGATGTCTACGTGCACGAGTTTGATGCATCGGTACGGTGGGATGACGCAACCATTGGCGTGGATTGGCCGATCACGGAGCCACTGCTCTCGGCCAAGGACTCGCAGGCGCCTTTCCTGGAACAGATCGACCCGCTGCGGCTGCCGGTCTACACGCCATGACCACCTTGGTGCTGGGCGCCAAGGGGCAGGTTGGCAGGCTGCTTCCCGGCGCCTTGTCCGCGTTGGGTCCCGTGGTCGCCGCCACGCGCGATGGACAGCTTGCCGACGGCAGTGCGTGCGAGGTGGCGGACTTCTCCGATCCGTCGTCGCTGACACGACTGCTGTCACGCCTGCGTCCGCAGCGTGTCGTCAACGCTGCCGCGTACACCGCGGTCGATCGAGCTGAACAGGAGCCGCAGGCGGCTTTCCTGGTCAATTCGAGTGGCCCCGAGGCGATCGCGGCATGGTGCGCGAAAGCCGAGGTTCCCTTCGTTCACTACTCGACGGACTATGTCTTCGATGGAAACGGGCAGGTGCCATATCGCCCGGAAGACCCCACCGGGCCGCTGGGTGTCTACGGCGAGAGCAAACTTGCCGGTGAACAAGCCATTCGTGCCGCGGGCGGCCCGCACGTCATCCTGCGAACCGCTTGGGTCTTTGCCGCGCAGGGCCACAACTTCCTGCGCACGATGCTTCGACTGGCCGCCGATCGTGACGAACTGCGCGTGGTGGGCGACCAGATCGGTACGCCGACCTCCGCCGACCTGATTGCCGATGTCACCGCGAGGATCCTGGCGCACGAAACCCCGCGCGCGGGCGTTTGGCATCTGACGGCAAGCGGGCAAACCAGCTGGCATGGTTTCGCCGAGATGCTGTTGCACCGTGCCGGCGACATGGGGCTGATTGCGCGGGTGCCTCGGGTGGTGCCGATCACCACTGCAGACTATCCGACGCCCGCGCGGCGTCCCGCCTACTCGTGCCTGGACTGCAGCAGCCTGCGTGCCGACTTTGGCGTCGAGTTGCCGCCGTGGCAGCAGGGCGTCGAGCAAGTATTGGCGCAACTCGTGGCCGCCACGGATCAGCCATAACGGCCGGTAGGCTTGTGTAGCCTACGATGCAATCGGCCGAGGTTGCCCCCAGTCGCTACGCTGCATCCAGCAAGCTGCCTGTCCTCCGGCCATTCGCGGTCAGCACACGACCGGGAGACGATCCCGGTCGTGTGCGCAGTGCGGATCAAGCCCGCCCGTACGTATCCTCGAACCGCACGATGTCATCCTCGCCGAGGTAGCTGCCGGACTGCACCTCGATCAGCTCCAGCGGCAGCTTGCCGGGGTTGCGCAGCCGGTGCGTCACGCCCAGCGGGATGTAGGTGCTCTGGTTCTCGGTGAGCAGCAGCACATCCTCGCCGCGGGTCACCTCGGCGGTGCCGCTGACCACGATCCAGTGCTCGGCACGGTGGTGGTGCATCTGCAGGCTCAGCGTGGCACCCGGCTTGACCGTGATGCGCTTGACCTGGAAACGCTGGCCATTGTCGATCGAGTCGTACGCACCCCACGGGCGGTAGACCTTGCGGTGCCAGGTGGCCTCGGAGCGCTTGTCCTGCTTGATGCGCGCCACGACCTCCTTGACCTCCTGCATGCGCTCGCCCTTGCCGACCAGCACGGCGTCGGCGGTTTCCACGACCACGACATCATCCAGCCCCACCAGCGCGATCAGGCGATCACCATAGGCGTAGGTGTTGCGGCAATCGATGGCAATCACGTCGCCGTGGTGCGCGTTGCCGTCCGGGTCCTGCTCGGACACGTCGCGCAACGCGGTCCACGAGCCCACGTCGCTCCAACCCGCATCCAGCGGCAGCACGGCCGCGTCCTGGGTCTTTTCCATCACCGCGTAGTCGATCGAATCCGACGGCACGAGCTTGAAGGTCTCCTTGTCGAGACGGACGAAGTCCGAATCGCGCTTGGCACCCTCCCAGGCCTTGCGGGTGGCTTCGAGGATGGCCGGGTTGAGCTTGCCCAGTTCCTCCAGGTAACGCGAAGCCTTGAACAGGAACATGCCACTGTTCCAGAAATACTCGCCGGACGCGACGTAGCCTTGTGCGGTGGCCAGGTCGGGCTTCTCGACGAAGCGCTCGACCGGACGGGTGCCACTCCCCGAAGCGGCCTTGATGTAGCCGTAGCCGGTTTCCGGTGCCGACGGCACGATACCGAAGGTCACCAGCTTGCCTTCGCGCGCCGCCTTGGCAGCTTCCAGTACGGCGTCCTGGAAGGCTTTCTCGTCATTGATGACATGGTCCGAGGGCAACACCAGCAGCAGCGCGTCACCGCCTTCGCGGGTTGCTTCCAGCGCCGCCACGGCAATGGCCGGGGCGGTGTTGCGGCCGATCGGCTCGAGCATGATCGCCTGCGGCGTCGCGCCGACCTGCTGCAGCTGTTCGGCAGCGACGAAACGATGCTCTTCGTTGGCAATGATCAGCGGCGCGCGACCGGCGATGGGCGCCACGCGATGCCAGGTCGCCTGGAGCATGGTGTACTCGCCGGTGAGCGGCAGGAACTGCTTGGGATAGCTCTCGCGCGAGAGCGGCCACAGCCGCGTGCCGGAGCCGCCGGAAAGGATGACGGGAAGGATATCGTTCATGGCAGGTCCTAGGCGGTAAGTCAGGATTCGAGGAGGCGGGAGATTTCATCGGTGCGGGCCTGCATCAACGCCGCGTCACCCCTGGCCTCCACATTCAGCCGCAGCAGCGGCTCGGTATTTGAGCTGCGCAGGTTGAAGCGCCAGCTGCCGAAATCAGCGCTCACGCCATCGGTATGTTCCAGCGTCGGCGACAGCGGTGCGAAATGCGCCAGCACGCGGGCCACCGAGGCCTTGGCATCGGCCACCTTGAAGTTGATCTCGCCGCTGCACGGGAAGGCCGCCATGCGGTCTTCCACCAGCTGCGCCAGCGACTGGCCGGAACGCGAGACCAGGTCGGCGATCAGCAGCCACGGGATCATGCCCGAGTCGGCATAGGCGAACTCGCGGAAGTAATGGTGCGCGCTCATCTCGCCGCCGTAGACGGCATTTTCCGAGCGCATCTTTTCCTTGATGAAGGCGTGGCCGCTCTTGCACAGCACCGGCACGCCGCCGGCCGCTTCCACCATCTCCACGGTGTTCCAGGTCAGGCGCGGGTCGTGCACGATCTTGCCGCCCGGCTGCTTGCGCAGGATCGCCTGAGCGAGCAGGCCCACGAGGTAATAGCCCTCGATGAAGCGGCCTGTCTCGTCGAAGAAGAAGCAGCGGTCGAAATCGCCGTCCCACGCGATGCCGAAATCGGCACCATGCGCGCGCACGGCATCGGCGGTGGCGGCGCGGTTCTCCGGCAGCAGCGGGTTGGGGATGCCGTTGGGGAAATTGCCGTCCGGCTCGTGGAAGACGCGCACGAACTCGAAGGGCAGGTGCGGGGCGAGCAGGTCGATGATCGCGCCGGCGCCGCCGTTGCCGGCATTGACCACCAGCTTCAGCGGCTTGAGGCCATTGCGGTCGATGTAGCTGAGCAGGTGTTCGATGTAGGCCGACTTGTCCGGCGCGTTGCTCAGGCCGGCGGTCGGCGCGGCCGGCGCGGAGGTGTCGGCCTCGACCGCATCGGAAATGGCGAACAGGCCGGTATCGGAGCTGATCGGCTTGGCGCTGTCGCGCACCAGCTTCATGCCGTTGTAGTCCATCGGGTTGTGGCTGGCGGTCACCATCACGCCGCCCGCCGCGCCGCGATGGTCGGTCTGGAAATAGACTTCCTCGGTGCCGCACAGCCCGATATCGATCACTTCGCGCCCGGCGCCACGCAGGCCCGCGGCCACCGCATCGCTCAGGCCCGGGCTGGTCAGCCGCACGTCGTGTCCCACCACCACCGGCCCGGGGTTCTCCAGTTGCACGGCGAGGGCCGCGCCGATCCGCCGCGCCATGTCCTCGTTGAGTTCATCGGGAACGCGACCGCGGATGTCATAGGCCTTGAAGGCAGGCAACGTCATGCGCAACTCCTGGGGCTGCTCTGGGGGAGCCTGAGTTTAGCGGGGCCGGGGCCGCTAGAGCACGCGCGCCTAGTCCTTTCGGCCAACGGGACAGGTCTGGGTCAGCGGCTAGAATGGGCGCCTTACATCAACGAGGTGAGGGCGGTGATGAGCAATACCGGGGCGGCCGGCGCGCAGGGCAAGCAATTTGCCGATGCGGCGCAGGCCCTGAAAGGCGTGGTGGCCGATGGGCAGACCTTGGCGGTGGGCGGTTTCGGGCTATGCGGCATTCCCGAGGCGCTGATCGCCGCGCTGCGTGATAGCGGCGTGAAAAATCTCACCGTCATCTCCAATAACGCGGGCGTGGACGGCTTCGGGCTGGGCCTGCTGCTGGAAACGCGGCAGATCCGCAAGATGATTTCCTCATACGTCGGTGAGAACAAGGAATTCGAGCGTCAGTTCCTCTCCGGCGAGCTGGAACTGGAATTCAATCCGCAGGGCACCCTGGCCGAGCGCCTGCGCGCGGGTGGCGCGGGTATCCCGGCGTTCTACACCGCCACCGGCTACGGCACGGTGGTGGCCGAGGGCAAGGAAACGCGCGAATTCGACGGCAAGCAATATGTGATGGAGACGGCACTTCGTGCCGACGTCGCACTGGTGAAGGCGTGGAAGGCCGACACGGCCGGCAACCTCGTATTTCGCAAGACCGCGCGCAACTTCAACCCGGCGTTCGCGATGGCCGGGCAGTTGTGCGTGGCCGAGGTGGAGGAACTGGTGGAGGTCGGGCAGATCGATCCGGACCAGGTGCACCTGCCGGGCATCTATGTCGACCGCATCGTGGTCAATGCCCATCCCGAGAAGCGCATCGAACAGCGCACCGTGCGCAAGGAGACTCCCTGATGGCCTGGACCCGTGACGAGATGGCCGCGCGCGCTGCGCGTGAGCTGAGCGACGGCGCCTACGTCAACCTGGGTATCGGCCTGCCCACGCTGGTAGCCAACCACATTCCCGAAGGCGTGGACGTGTGGCTGCAATCGGAGAATGGCCTGCTGGGCATCGGCCCGTTCCCGACCGAGGAACAGATCGACGCCGACCTGATCAACGCCGGCAAGCAGACCGTGACCGCGCGCCCCGGCGCGAGCTACTTCGGCAGCCACGATTCCTTCGCGATGATCCGCGGCGGCCACATCGACCTGGCGATCCTCGGCGCGATGCAGGTCACCGACAAGGGCGATATCGCCAACTGGATGGTGCCCGGCAAGATGGTCAAGGGCATGGGCGGGGCGATGGACCTGGTCGCCGGCGTCAAGCGCGTGGTCGTGCTGATGGAGCATGTGGCGAAAGACGGCAGCCACAAGATCCTGCCGCAGTGCGACCTGCCGCTCACCGGCGTGGGCGTGGTGGACCGCATCATCACCGACCTGGCGGTGTTCGACGTCACGCCGGAGGGGCTGAAGCTGGTCGAGGCGGCCGAGGGCGTCGGCGACGACGAACTGAAGCAGAAGACCGGCGTGGCGTTTTCGCGTTGAGGCCGGAGCGCCGTCAGCTGCGGCGCGCGTATGGGTAGGTCGCCTGTTCCCGTCGGGCGGGCGACTTGCTCGGATCGAGAAAATCGCTGGCGAGGGTCTGGTAGCCGGCGCTGGTCGCCGACGCACTGAAGCAGCGCTCAAGCGCATGGGCGAGCGTGCCGTCGACCTGGGCCTGCTCGGTTTCGAAGTCGGACGCCTGCAGGTGGCCATCCAGCACGGGCCGCAATGCCGCCATGCGCATCCAGAACATCGTGCCGGAAGCGAAGTGCAGGTCGGCACCACGTGTGCGTATGCCGAGTCGGGCGCCGAGGAAGTCCAGGGCGCGGGCATTGCCGCCGAGATAGTCTTCCACGGAAATCAGATGGCCGGCGGGCGCGATCATGCCCAGCGACGGGGTCTGTTCGAAGGCATGGATCAGCGGGTCTACGCCTTCTGCGGGCAGCAGTGCTTCCAGCAGCTCGTCACGCCAGCGTGTGCCGTCGTCGCGATGGATCGATTGTTTGGTGTGCAGTTTGAGCAGCAGCGAAATTCCTTCGTGGCATAGGCGATCTGCCACTTGCAGGAACGGCAGGACATCGCGTCCGCGGTTGTCGTGCACGCTCACCTCGGCCTGCATGCCTTCGTCGCGCAGGATGGCTTCGACATCGCTGGCCAGTGCCGGCATGGTGGTGATCACCAGTCGACCCGGAACCTTGGCCATGCGCCACGTACGCAGGAGGCCGGGGAGCGCGTCCAGGTAATAGGCGTGCACCACGGTGGCGACGCGCTCGCCCTGTGCCGGAGGGGAGACGACCCGCAATGCCTGCCGCGTCGCCTCCAGCCACGCGTATCCCAGGCGCATGTCCGGCTCCAGCACGGCGCCTTCGGCCCACTCGTTCCAGGCGTTGATGAAGACCAGCCGCTGCGCCGCCGGAACCTGCGCCAGGCGCTCATGGATCGTGCGTTGCAGCCACTCGCCATAGCCCCGCGGCGAGGCGTGCAGCAGC
This sequence comes from Pseudomonadota bacterium, assembly GCA_023386795.1. GTDB lineage: Bacteria > Pseudomonadota > Gammaproteobacteria > Xanthomonadales > Xanthomonadaceae > Stenotrophomonas_A. Next base: position 11,669 of record JAEWJB010000007.1, on the reverse strand, counting down.
ACACGTCCCTTGCCGGAACGACGGGGCTCGTTGTCCCAGCCCGGATTCACTCCAGGGTAAAGCCGGTAGGCCGGCAGCGGCCGCTGCGACGCCTCGCGTGCCAGTTCGCGCCAGTCGAGCACATCGCCGGCGAAATCCGGGTTGATCAACGTCTGCGCCGCGGTCACCGAAGGCGGACTGCTCACGTTCGGCGGGAACTCGACCGCTGCATCGAAGCCGATATCGCGTGGATCCGGTCGTTCGAAGCCCTGCACATAGGCAAGATGGATTTCGCCGATCCCGTTCGCGCTGCACCATTCACGCCAGCGTTTCGCAGTGGCGGCAGGGTCGGGCATCAGGCTGGGGCGATACACCAGCAGCATCGGCCTTCCGTCCACGCGCAGCGCGCGACGGTCGCGCAGATACGGCGCCACGTGCGCAATGAACGCCAGGTCATCTTCGGCGCTGTGTTGTTGCGCCATCAGCACGTCGTGGTCGCGGCCATCCCAGCGTCGGGCCCAGTTCTCGTTGGCCCAGCACAGGCAGAAGGGCAGGTCGATTCCATCGTCGGCCAGCCACTGCTGTAGCGGTTGTTCCAGTAGCGTCTGCCCTGCGAACCAGTAGTAGTAAAAGCAGAACGCGCCGATCCCGTATTCGCGTGCAAGACGTGCCTGTTCGCGCATCACGCCGATATCGCGCAGATCGTAGAAGCCCAGGTCGGCCGGCAGGCGGGGCTGCACGTGGCCTTCGAACTGCGGCAGCGCGCGGGTGACATTGCGCCACTCGGTGAAGCCTTTGCCCCACCAGCGGTCGTTCTCGGGGATCGGATGGAACTGCGGCAGGTAGAACGCCACCAGCGTCGCCGGCAGCGTGGTGGGCAAGGCATCTCGCCGATAGGGCACGTGCCCGATGGCGGCCTCGTCGGCGCGCATCAGTGGCCGATGCGCGCCATCGCCAGCCGCAGGCGCCTTGCCTTTCGGCGGCGGCGGCGCCCACGCCGCGCCGCGCGAGAGGAACCGCGCGCGCCAACGATCGCGCGTGGCCTCATCCAGCGGCAGTGCGCGGAACGCAGCGCGCAGCGCCCGGTACATCACATGGCGGAGGGCCTCGCCGGGCGGACGCGCTGGGCTCATCACAGGTTCTGGTAATTCGGCCCCGAACCACCCTCCGGGGTGACCCAGTTGATGATTTCGTAAGGGTCCTTGATGTCGCAGGTCTTGCAGTGCACGCAGTTGGCAGCATTGATCTGCAGGCGCTTGCCGGTGGCCGCGGTGGCATCGGTGACGATCTCGTACACGCCGGCCGGGCAGAAGCGCGTGCACGGGTTGTCGTACTCCTGCGCGCAGCGGGTGACGCAGATGTTCGGGTCCAGCACATGCAGGTGCACCGGCTGGTCTTCATCGTGCTCGGTCGCGGCGAAGTACACCGCCTGCAGGCGATCGCGCGGGGCCAGTTCACGCTGCACGTAATCGCGCGTGGGTTCCTCGTGTTCGCCTACCTTGTCCAGCGAACTCCAGTCCGGCTTGTTCTTCAGCGTCCAGGGCGAATGCCCGCCGGTGAGAGTTTCCCATGCAGCGTTGGCCAGGCCGAACCACAGCCCCTTCTTGAAGCCGGGCTTGATGTTGCGCACCTGCTTGAGCTCGGCCATCGCATCGGAGGCACGCAGCTTCGCATCGAAGCCTTCCGGCGCCAGCTGCGAGGCGGCCAGGTGCTCGGCGGCGAGCATGCCGCTGCGGATCGCCTGGTGCGTGCCCTTGATCTTCGGCACGTTGAGCAGGCCGGCGGTGTCGCCAATCAGCAGCGCGCCGGGCATCTCCACCTTCGGCAGCGACTGCCAGCCGCCGGTGACGATGGCGCGCGCGCCGGCCGACAGGATGTTGCCGCCTTCCAGCAACGGCTTCACGGTCGGGTGGTTCTTCCACTGCTGGAAGGCTTCCCACGGCTTGTACTCGGGATCGCGGTAATCCAAACCACTGACGTAGCCCAAGGCGATCTGGTTGTTCTCCAGGTGGTAGAGGAAGCTGCCGCAGTAGGTGTCCGGGTCGGCCGGCCAGCCGAGCGTGTGCACGATCTTGCCCGGCGTCACGCGCCCTTCCGGTACCTGCCACAGCTCCTTGATGCCGATGGAGTAGCTCTGCGGCTGGCTGTCCGCATCCAGGCCGAAGCGCTTGATGAGCCGCTTGGTCAAATGGCCGCGCGCGCCCTCGGCCAGCACGGTCACCTTGGCGCGGATGTCGATGCCCGGGGTGAAGCCCGGCTTGTGCGACCCGTCCTTGGCCACGCCCATGTCGCCGATGCGCACGCCGACGACCTTGCCGGCCTCGTCATGCAGCGTCTCGGCGGCGGCAAAGCCGGGGTAGATCTCCACGCCCAGGGCCTCGGCCTGTGGCGCCAGCCAGGCGCACATCGCGCCCAGGCTGACGATGAAATTGCCGTGGTTGCGCATGCCCGGCGGCACGACCGGAAACTTTTGCCCGCCGTCCTTGGTGAGGAACCAGAACTCGTCCTCGCCGGCCGGCACGCAGATCGGGGGCGGGTTGTCGCGCCAACCCGGCAACAGGCGGTCGAGCGGCTCGGGCTCGATCACCGCGCCGGACAGGATCTGCGCGCCGATGGTGCTCGCCTTCTCGATGACGCACACCGACAGTTCCGGGTTGAGCTGCTTCAGGCGAATGGCGAAGGCCAGCCCCGAGGGGCCGGCACCGACGGCGACGACGTCGTACTCCATCACGTCACGTTCGATAGTTTCGGACGCGACTGCGCCGACTCCGGTTTCCGACATCTGCTCCGCTCCCGTTTGGCTCGATGGCTGGGGCTATTTTCAGGGTTTGCGCGGGGGCGGGCAAATTCCGGACGGCGGCGTATGGCGGGCGCGGCCGACGTGCTAGCGTTGCGCTATGCGGATCGACCTGCCCGGCGCGGATGTCCAATGGTTTCCGGGGTGGCTGGCCGCGCCGGAAGCGGAAGCCCTGCGCCTGGACCTGCTGGCGCAGGTGGCGTGGGAAGTGCACCGCATCCGCCTGTTCGGGCGCGAGGTGGATTCGCCGCGGCTGAGCAGCTGGATCGGCGATCCGGCCGCCCGTTACCGGTATTCGGGGGCCGAGTTTCGTCCCCACCCGTGGCCCGAGGTGCTGGCGCCGGTACGGGCCCGACTGGAGGCCGAGCTGGGCGGCGGCTTCAATAGCGTGCTGGTCAACCGTTACCGGGACGGCCAGGACGCGATGGGTTGGCACAGCGACGACGAACCGGAGCTGGGCCCGAGGCCGGTGATCGCCTCGCTCAGCCTGGGGGCGCCGCGGCGTTTCGCGCTACGCCACCGGCAGGACAAGACCCTCGAGCGGGAGATCCCGTTGGGCCATGGCGACCTGGTCGTGATGGCTGGCGACACCCAGCGGCTTTACCACCACGCCGTGCCGCGCACGGCGCGCCCGGTAGGCGAGCGGATCAACCTCACCTTTCGGCGGATATCCCACGCCGAGGGGTGACGCGGCGCGCATGCCTTGACGAGAAGCGTTGGCTCAGTGGTCGTCGGGGGGCGCGGTCACCGGAGCATGGGCGGCAATGAGAAGGCCGTAGATCGCCGATCCGATGACCGCGCATGAAATTTTCAATCCAAGGGCGTTCCTTTCGTCTTGCAAACTCCATGTGACGACGACGAACAAACCCCATGTAAGCAGGAAATTCAGCGCGTGGACGAATGATCGGAGAAAGAATGACCGTTCCAAGGCAGCCCCGGAAACATCGACACCCATTCTGGAAAGTATCCACACGGCAACTGGTGCGTTCTTGAAAAGCATGCATCGGCCTGTCGAGTGCGAGGGGAGTCGCGCCGCCCCTGCTGGGGCGGCGCCTTCGAGCACTCCAGCTCAATGATGATGGTAGCCGCGGTAGCCGGTAACTGCGCCCGCAGCCAAGCCAACGGCAAAGCCGACAGGGCCACCCATCAGTCCGCCCGCAACGGCGCCTACGACCATGTCGCGGAACTGGTAGTTGATACGTTCCGAGTAATAGCCCGCACCGCTGATGGCCGCCACTTCCTGGGTAGTAAGTTCACGCATCGCTTTCTCCCGCATCGATTGGTTTCACCGTTGGGGTGAGACGAACGGATGCCCGTCAGAATCGATGCTGAAAGCCCTGGAAGTCCTGAACTATTGGAATTATCAGATGAAAGGTCTGGGGGGCCGCACTCAGGGCGTTCGCGCTTCGCGGTCAATACAGGGAATGCCCGACGCCACGCGCACCGACGCACCCATGGCAAACGGACCGGCCTGATGCTCCGATATGACACGCCACAAATTCAGCGCGTCATCTGCACCGCATCGCGCTGCCCGGTCTGCAGCGTCCATCCCACCAGCTCGCTGGCGGTCTGCTGCAGTGCCTGCTCGAACGCCGCCGCGACCGAGGCCACGTCGGTCGCGCTCGCCGGCCGTGCGATGAGGAACGTCCGCGAACCCACCACGCGCTGGTCGGTGCTGTGCAGCAGCTTGGCGTTGAGCTCGATGGTGGCCGAGGGCAGCGCCTGCCCGGCGTAGTCGGACTCGAAGCGACGCAGGTCCAGCACGAGCCGGTAATCGGCACGGATTCCGTCGCTGGTGCGACCGACACCAGGGATCTTGCCGCTGTCCTCGAATGCGCGCAGCACGGTGCCTTCGACGATGTCGGTGGCCGGCTGCGCCCATGTCGCGCCCTGGTACACCTGCAGTTCGGCGGGCGTGGGGCGCACGTTGATGCGCGGGCTGTCCACCAGCCGCGAGGCGGTCGGCTTGACGATCGCCAGCTGCCAAGCCACCTGCGGCCAGGCGGGATCGGCTGCCACGCGCACGTTGGGCGAGAAGATCGTCACCGGTTCGCGCGAGCCGGTCGACAGGATGGAACAGCCACCCAACGCGAGCAGCGACAGGCACAGCCAGGCACGGACGGAAGGCATCGGCTTCATTTGGGTTCGAACTCCTTCGGGGCGTCGCGACCGAGCAGGTAGCGCGCGGGGTTGTTCTCGAGGCGGTCGCTGACCCGGCGCAGGTCGCGGATCAGCCCGCGCAGCTCATTGAGCGTGGGGCCGAGCTGGCCGAGGCCATCATTGGCGAAGCTGTTGATGGCCGCGCGGTTGTCGCCGAGGATGCCGTTGGCGTTGGCCGCTGCTGCATCGAGCTTGGTCAGCGTGGTATCGAGCTTGTCCAGGATCGGGGGCAGCTGCTGCACCAGGTTCTTGTCCAGGTGCTCGATGGCGCCGTTGGTGGTGTTCAAGGTGCGGTCCAGGTTGCGCGCCGCATCGCGCGCGCTGATGAGCAGCGCGCCCACGCCTTCGTCCTGGCTGTTGAGCGAATTGCTGATTTTCTCCAGGTTCTGCAGCGTCGCCGAGATGCTGGCCACGTTGCGGTCGCTGAGCACCTGGTCCAGCCGTTCGACGATGCGGTTGGCGGTATCGGTGATGTTCTGCAGCGCCGAGGGCGTGGTCTGGATCACCGGCGCATCGCTCTTGTCCACCGAGGTGAGCGCCGGCGATTCGGGCGTGCCGCCGCTGAGCTGGATGATCGACGGGCCGGTCAGGCTGGTGATCGCCAGCTTGGCGCGGGTGTCGACCTTGATCGGCGTGGTGGAGTTGAGGCGGATGCGTGCCACGACCTGACGCGGGTCGTTCGGCGCCAGGGTGAGCTCGGTGATAGACCCCACCGCGATGCCGTTGTACTGCACGGGGCTGCCCACCGACAAGCCGGTCACCGCCTCGCGGAATACCACGCGGTAGTACTGCCAGGTGCGGTCGGAGGAGTACTTGGCGGCCCACAGGCCGAACAGCAGCAGGGCCAGGCCCGCCACGATCGTAAAGGCGCCGATCAGCACGTAGTTCGCTTTGGTTTCCATCTCAGGCGGTCTCGCTCGATTCGTTCTTCGCCTCGCGCGCGGCACGCGCGCGGGGGCCGTGGAAATATTCCTGCACCCACGGATGGTCGATCTTCTCGACCTCGGCCAGTGGGGCATTGGCGATCACCCGGCGGTCGGCCAGCACCGCGACGCGGTCGCAGATCGCATACAGGGTGTCCAGGTCGTGGGTGATCAGGAACACGGTCAGGCCCAGCGCCTCCTGCAACGTCTTGATCAGCCTGTCGAACGCGGCCGCGCCGATCGGGTCCAGGCCGGCGGTGGGTTCGTCCAGGAACAGCAGCGGCGGGTCCAGCGCCAGGGCGCGCGCCAGGCCGGCGCGCTTGCGCATGCCGCCCGACAATTGCGAGGGCAGTTTGTCCAGCGCATCGGCCGGCAGGCCGGCGAGCTTGATCTTCAGCAGCGCCAGTTCGTAGAACCAGCGCTCGGGAAAATCGCGGTGGCGCTCCTTCAGCGGCACCTGCACGTTCTCGCCCACGCTCAGCGAGGAGAACAGCGCGCCGTCCTGGAACAGCACGCCGGTATTGCGGGTGATGTGGTCGCGGTCGGCGGGATTTTCGGAAATCGGGTCTGCGCCGAGTACTTCGATCTGCCCGGCATCGGGGTGGCGCAACCCCAGGATGCTGCGCATCAGCACCGACTTGCCGGTACCCGAGCCGCCCACCACGCCGAGGATTTCGCCGCGTCGCACGTCCAGGTCCAGGTCCTCGTGGACGACCTGGTTGCCGAAGCGGTTCACCAGCCCGCGCACGGAGATGGCGATCTCCGGCACGTCCTGGGCATCTTCGCGGCGCTTCTCGATCGCCATTACCAGCCCACCTTCATGAACCACAGCGCGAACAGCGCGTCGAGGATGATGACCAGCGAGATGGTCTGCACCACGCTGGAGGTCGTGCGCTCGCCGACCGACTGCGCGGTGCCGGTGACCTTCAGCCCCTCCAGGCAGCCGATCAACGCGATCACCAGCGCGAACACCGGCGCCTTGGACATGCCCACCAGGAAATGCCGCACCTGCATGGTCTCGTGCATGCGCGCCAGGTACATCTGCGGCGGGATGCCGAGGTCGAACGCGCCCACGGTCACGCCGCCGGCCAGGCCGGCGATCATCGCGATGAAGGTCAGCAGCGGCAGCATCAGCAGCAACGCCAGCAGGCGCGGAATGACCAGCAGGTCGATCGGGTCCAGGCCCAGCGTCTGGATCGCATCGATCTCCTCGCGCGATTTCATCGCGCCGATCTGCGCGGTGAACGCGCTGGCGGTGCGTCCGGCCAGCACGATGGCGGTGAGCAGCACGGCGAACTCGCGCAGGAACGCGATGCTCACCAGTTCTACGACATAGATCTCCGCGCCGAAGTCGCGCAGGATCGTCGAGCCCAGGAAGGCGATCACCGCGCCCACCAGGTAGGAGAGCAGCACCACCAGCGGCACGGCGTCCAGGCCCACCTGTTCCATGTGGCTCACGGTGGCGGTGAGGCGGAAGCGGCGCGGCTCGCGGAACAGCCGGGCCAGCTTCACCAGGTTCTCGCCGAGGAAGCTGGCGAGCTGCACGATGTCCTTGCCGGTGTTGTGCACCGCGCGGCCCAGGCGCTCGAGTGCCGCGGCGAAGCCGTAATCGCGGCGTGGCTTGGGCCGGTCGTCCTCGAGTTCCTCGATGGTGCACACCAGCGCGCGGTGGTCGTCGCGAAAGGTGATCGCATCGTCGGCCAGCCCCGCGCGACGCGCGAAGCGCAGCAGCTGCAGCACGCCGGCCGAGTCGAGCTGGGCGATGCCGCTGGCGTCGATCCGGCATGGCTCGGCGGGCAGGTCGCGCAGCAGTTCGGCGGCGTCGATCGCGGTGTCGAGCACCCAGCTGCCGGCCAGCCGGATACGTCCAGGGTCTGCCTGGTCGCGGTCGAGTGTCGGGGGCTGGGGGGTAATGTGGTCGCGCATCCGTGCGGGAGCATACATGGGCAGGTGTGTTTGGCGTATCGGCGCGCGGACACGCAGGCACGCGATGCCTTTACGGTTTACAGCCGGCGAGCCGCTGGACATACACTGGGGAGCCCGGCCGGCTGCTTCGGCGGGCCCACCCGCCCGCCCCGACACCGCCGAATGTCCGTCGCCACGCCTGCCCCCACCACGACCCGCGCCAGCTATGCACAGCGCGTGGCGTTCGTTTCCGAGATCGCCAGCCGCCTGCACAGCTATGGCACCACCGCGCAGCGGCTGGAGGCGGCCGTGATCGCGTTGTCGCAGCAGCTGGACCTGGATTGCGAGCCGTGGTCCAACCCCACCGGGGTGATCCTCAGTTTCAGCGACCCCAGCAAGGCGATCGGCTCCAGCGACATCACCCGCGTGATCCGGCTGGCGCCGGGCGAGAACGATCTCTACAAGCTCAGCGTGGCCGACTACATCGCCGACAGCGTCGCGCAGGGACGCATGAGCATCGCCCAAGGCCACACCGCACTGCGCCGGCTCGACCGAGAGGTCGACGGCCGCGGCAAGGCGATGCAGGTGATCGCCTTCGGCCTGGCGGCCGCGGGCGTGGCCGGGCTGTGGAAGCTGCCGTGGCTGGATATCGCCACCGCGGGCGTCATCGGCCTGCTGATCGGCCTGCTCACCCAGTACACCGACCGCAAGCCGGCCACCAAGGAGGCCGGTGACGCGCTGGCCTCGCTGCTGGCCGGCTTCGTCGCCACGGTGGTGGCCTCGCTGGTGGGCTCGCTCAACCTCAATACGGTGATCATCGCCTCGCTGGTGGTGCTGCTGCCCGGCATGGCGCTCACCAATGCGGTCAACGAACTGGCGAGCCAGCATTGGGTGTCGGGTACGGCACGGCTGGCCGGCGCGGTGACCACGGTGCTCAAGCTCACGGTGGGTGCGGTGATCGCGGTGACGCTCACCCAGTATCTCGGGCTGGAGCCCCAGGTGCGCGCCGCGCGTCCGCAGGCGCACTGGGTGGAGTGGGCCTCGCTGCTGGTGGCCGCGTATGCGTTCGCTGTGTTGTTCAAGGCGCATCGCCGCGACTACGGTTGGGTGATGGCCGCGGCGATCGCCGGTTACGTGATCGCGCGTTATGCGGGGCAGGAGTGGGGCAGCCCCGCCGGCGTGTTCGCCTCGGCCATGCTGCTCACGGCCGCGGGCAACCTGTTCGGGCGCACCATCCAGAAGCCTGGCGCGCTGATCCGCCTGCCGGGCATCATCATGCTGGTACCCGGCAGCACGAGCCTGCGCGGCTTCCTCAACCTGGTGCAGCAGCAGAACGTGGACGTGGGGCAGGCCGCGCTGCTGGCGGTGACGAATATCGTGATGGCGCTGGTCGCCGGCCTGCTGTTCGGCAACCTGCTGGTGCCGGCGCGCAAGAACCTCTGAATGCCGGAAAATGAAAACGCCGGCGATGCCGGCGTTTTTTATCAGCAAGAACTGACTTACTTCTTCTTGATGAGGAAATCCTCGACCTTCTTGCCCTTGGCAATCAGTTCGGCCATCCAGCGCGGGTGCTTGCCGCGGCCGGTCCAGGTTTCCTTGGTATTGGCCGGATTGCGGTACTTCGGGGCCACCTTGCCCAGCTTGCGCCCAGCGCGCGAGGACGGGGCCTTGGCCACCTTGGCCTTGCCGCGCCCGGTGGAGGCCGGCGCGCCGAACAGTTCCTCGATGCTGTAACCCTCGGCCTTGGCGACGCGGGTCAATTGCGCGCGCACCTTGGCGATGGGGGTACGCTTGGCGACAAGGGTCTGCCGCTTCTTTGCGTTCTTGATCAGGGCGTCCAGCTGTTTGGCCGACAGGCCGGTGAGATCGATCGACATCGCGACTCCAAATGCGGTGGGAAGGGGCAGCCTGTCCCTGGCCACGCGGGCGATCATAATGTCAGATTATTGACGTTACAAACCCGGCGCGTGAAAGCGCCGGGGTTTTCCGACCATTTTGCGGGGGGATATTCCCGGCAAAAAGGGCAGGGGCGCTCCTGCGCCCCGCCGGTTTTCAGCGACCCAGTCGTGCCAGCAGCGCGGCCTTGTCGAGATTCTCCGCATCGCTGGCGGTGCGCGCGCGATACTCGAAAGTACCCGCGGCCAGCCCGCGCTCGGAAACGACGATGCGGTGGGGAATGCCGATCAGCTCCATGTCGGCGAACATCGCGCCCGGACGCAGCCCGCGGTCGTCGAGCACCGCATCGATGCCGGCATCGAGCAGTTCGGCCAGCAGGCTTTCCGAGGCGGCGGCGACGCTGGCGTCGTTCTTGGGATTGATCACGCACACCACGGCTTCCCACGGCGCCATCGGTGCCGGCCAGATGATGCCGGCGGCGTCGTGGTTCTGCTCGATCGCCGCGGCGACGATGCGCGACACGCCGATGCCGTAACAACCCATCGCCGGGTTCACCGCCTTGCCGCTGGCATCCAGCACGGTGCATTTCATCGCTTCGGAATATTTGCGGCCGAGCGCGAACACGTGGCCAACCTCGATGCCGCGGGCGATCTGCAGGGTGCCTTGGCCGTCCGGCGAAGGGTCGCCGGCGACCACGTTGCGGATATCGGCGGTTTCCGGTTCCGGCAGGTCGCGGCCCCAGTTGACCCCGGCGATGTGGAAACCGGGCCGGTTGGCGCCGACCACGAAATCGGCCATCGCCGCGACGGTGCGGTCGGCGATCACCCGGACGGGCTTGCGGGCGTCGAGCGGGCCGAGGAAGCCCGGCTCGCTGCCGAGGTGGTCGAGAATCTCGGCTTCGGTGGCCAGCCGGTATTCGGACAGGCCCGGCAGTTTGGCCAACTTGATCTCGTTGACCACGTGGTCGCCGCGGACCAGCGCCAGCACGAACTGGTCGCCGCCCCCGGCACCGGCGCCGATCAGCGCCACCGATTTCACCGTGCGCTGCAGCGGAATACCCAGCAGCGCGGCCACGTCTTCGCAGGTTTTCTGCGTGGGCGTTTCCACCTCGCGCAGGGATTCGGACGCGGCGGCGCGCGGGCCGGGCGACACCGCCTCCGCCAGTTCCACGTTGGCGGCGTAATCGGAACCGTCGGAAAACACGGTGGCGTCCTCGCCGGATTCGGCCAGCACCTGGAATTCGTGCGAGGCGCTGCCGCCGATCGCGCCGGTGTCCGCGGCCACCGCGCGGAACTTCAGGCCCAGCCGGGTGAAGATGCGCGAATAGGTGTCGTACATGTTGCGGTATTCGGCGTGCAGCGAATCGTCGTCGATATGGAAGGAGTAGGCGTCCTTCATGATGAATTCGCGCGCGCGCATCACCCCGAAGCGCGGACGGATCTCGTCGCGGAACTTGCTGGTGACCTGGTAGAAATTGACCGGCAGCTGCTTGTAGCTGGCGACTTCCTGGCGGAAGAAATCGGTCACCGCTTCCTCCGCGGTCGGGGTGAAGCAGTAGTCCTGGTCCTTGCGGTCGCGGATTTTCAGCAGCTGCGGGCCGAATTTCGCCCAGCGCCCGGTTTCTTCCCACAGTTCCTTCGGCTGCACCGAGGGCATCGCCATTTCGATCGCGCCGGCGCGGTTCATTTCCTCGCGCACCACGGCTTCGACCTTGCGCAGCACGCGCAACCCCAGCGGCGACCAGGTGTACAGGCCGGCGGCGAGCTTGCGGATCATGCCGGCCTTGAGCATCAGCTTGTGGCTGGCGACCTCGGCCTCGGCGGGCGTTTCCTTGCTGGTGGACAGGTGGAAGTGCGAGAGGCGCATGGAGGACGGGACCTGCGGCGCGGATGCGCGGAAAGACCGCCATTCTGCCGCGCCGTGCCGCGCGGCGCGAGGTTCAGCCGCAGCCGGCGGGTTGCGCGGCGTAGTACGTCGCCAGGTCCGCGATGTCGCGGTCGTCCAGGAAC
>JAEWJB010000168.1 GCA_023386795.1 Pseudomonadota bacterium | reverse complement strand
GCCCTGCCCTGGCTGGACCGCGCCGGCGGCACCGCTGCCGGTGCCCGGCGCCACCGCGCCGGCCGGACGGAATGCCAGCATGCGCAGCACGGCCATTTCGAAACCGGCACGCGGGCTGGGCGCCAGGTACAGGTCACGGCGACCGTTGAGCGCCATCTGGTACCAGAGCTGGATCACTTCCGGGCGCACGCGCGCGGCGAACGCTTCCGGGTCCACGCCATCGGCCGACGGCGCCGCGCCCGGCACCAGCTGCCGCACCTGGATGCGGTGCAGCGCCTCGGCCAGCGCCTCGAGCACGCCACTCCAGTCCGGCGAGAACTCGGCCAGTGCGGCGACGACCTGCAGCAGGCGTGCGCCATCGCCATCGGCGAGCGCGTCGAGCATTGCCCCGACCTGCGTGCGGTCGACCGTGCCGAGCATGGTGCGCACCACGTCCTCGCGCAGCGCGCCGCCGGCGTAGGCGATGGCCTGGTCGAGCAGCGAGAGGCCATCGCGCAGGCTGCCATCGGCGGCCTTGGCGAGCTGGACGATCGCGCTGCCGTCGGCCTCGATCTGCTCGGCGGCGAGGATGCGGGTCATCTGGCCCTGGATCTGGTCCTCGTCCAAACGCTTGAGGTTGAACTGCAGGCAGCGCGAGAGGACCGTCACCGGCAGCTTCTGCGGGTCGGTGGTGGCGAGCAGGAACTTCACGTGCTCCGGCGGCTCTTCCAGGGTCTTGAGCAGCGCGTTGAACGCCGCCTTGGAGAGCATGTGCACTTCGTCGATCAGGTAGACCTTGAACTTGCCGCGCGAGGGCATGTACTGCGCGTTCTCGATGACCTCGCGGACATCGTCCACGCCGGTGTTGGACGCGGCGTCGATCTCCAGCAGGTCGATGTAGCGGCCGGCGTCGATGTCCAGGCAGGCCGGGCACTGGCCGCAGGGATCGGCACTGGTGCCCTGTTCACAGTTCAGGGACTTGGCGAAGATGCGCGCGATGGTGGTCTTGCCGACGCCCCGTGTACCGGTGAACAGGAAGGCATGGTGCACGCGGCCGCTGTCCAGCGCGTTGGTCAGCGCGCGGACCACGTGTTCCTGGCCCACCAGCTCTGCGAAACGCTTGGGGCGCCACTTGCGGGCAAGTACGAGATAGGACATCGGACGACCGTCTTGATCTGAACCGACATTGTGCCATGGCCGTCAACCGCACCCCGGTCACCCGCGCGGCTTGTGGGGATCGGTCGCTGCCGCTAGAATCTGCGCCCCTGTGGAGCTTCAGCCGCAGGTCCCGGAGAGGTGTCCGAGTGGTTGAAGGAGCACGCCTGGAAAGTGTGTAAGCGTCTAAACCGCGCTTCGGGGGTTCGAATCCCCCTCTCTCCGCCAGTTCCAGCCCGCCTGCGCGGGCAAGCAGGAAAGCCACCCAGCGGGTGGCTTTTTTGTTGCCTGGACCCGCCTCACCACACCCAGCGCACGCCCAGCCTGCCGGTGAGGATGCGTTGCCGCCCGCCGTCCAGGTCCGCGGTGTAGTCCACCGTCGTGTAGAGCTGCGCGCTGTCGCTGAGGCCCGCGCTCAGGCCCACGCCCAACTGCCAGGCCGTCGCGCCCCGCGTGTTGGACAACTCGATATCGTCGAACAACGCGCGATCCTCGCCGTCAGGCGTGTGGATCACGTTGAGGCGCAGGAACGGCCGGTAATGCGAGCCGCGTGTGTCGTCGAAATCACCGACCAGGCGCGCACCCAGCCGCCAGGTCACGCTGCTGGCATCGTCGTAGTGCACGTCGCCGAGCAGGTCGCTGAAGTCGTCCACCTGCACCCTGCTCCAGATCACCTGCGCCTGCGGTTCCAGTTGCCAGCGTTCGCTGATCTGCCACGGATAGCCTGCCTCGACCGACGCACTCACCACGTCCGCGTCGATGTGCGCATCGATTTGGGTGAAGGCGTGCGTGTCGGCTTTCAGCCACGTGTACTGGCCGACCACGTCGAGATAGCCGTTGCTGGGCCACACATGCGTCCATTGCAGGCCGGCACTATAGGCGCGCGTGTCGATCTTGCCGGAGGCCACGTCGTCGATGCCGAGCACGTCGCCGCTGACATCGCCCAGCAGTTGGCTGTAGCCCACCGCGATGCCGATGCGATCATGCCCGCCGCCGTCATGGTCGGTGGACCACAGCGGCGCGCCAACCTGGATGCCGGTCTTGCTGCCATCAACCGCAGGATCGACCGGACCGCCGCCTTCCTGCTCGTAGGGCCCACCGAAGATGCGCATCCAGGCGTTGTGACCGGCCTGCTGCGCGGCGAGCCACGACTGCTCGCCTTCGCGTTCGTGGAAGGTGCCTATCAGGTCGCCCGCCATCGCGCGCGCCACCATCGGCACGACCAGGTAATCCGGCAGCTCCGGACGGAAGATGGCGATCGGCATCGGGTCCGGTGTTTCGAATCCACCCGTGGGCGGCACGATTACCGGTGGCACGGTGACGGGCGGCGGCGGAGGTGGGGGTGAGACCGGCGGCGGCGGCGGCGGCGGCGGCGGCGG
>JAEWJB010000163.1 GCA_023386795.1 Pseudomonadota bacterium | reverse complement strand
CCTTCGGCGGTACGTTCCTGGCCGGCAGGGCGGGGCGGGCGGCGCGGCGTGGCCGGCTTGGCGAGGTAGGGCAGGTACACCAAGCCGGGCAGTACGCCTTCGTGGGCGAGCAGGATGTTGGCGCGCTCGATCAGTTCCAGGTAACGCTCCAGCCCCTGGCGCTCGAATACGCGATAAAGCATCAGCTGGGTATCGAGCTGCAGGCCGAGCACATCGCCCGCCTCGCGCAGCACGCGGCAGGCGGCATGCGGGCCCAGCGGCACGTGCTCGGGCTCGAACGCCGGCGCGGCGGCCAGCACGCCGAAGCGCTGGCCCAGCAGTTGCAGCTGCGTGTTGCAGCGCGAGGCTTCGCGGCGGGCGATTTCATTGAGGACGATGTCGCGGTCGATCTCGGTATCTTCGACCAGGGTCAGCGCATGGAACGGCTGCGCGTTGCCGGCGTCGCCCGCCGGCGTGCTGCGGCGGGGCTCGCACAGCGCGGCCAGCTCCTGCGCCAGCGCTTCGAGGAAGCGCGGCGCGAATCGCTCGCCGCGTTCGCGCAGGCGCTGCATTTCGGCGTAGAGATCGGCCTGGATCTGGCTGTTGCGCGCGCGCTCGGCGTGGCTGAACAGCTCACGTTCCAGCGTGACCAGGGTCAGCTTGAGGGGATCGGCCAGGCCCTGCGCGTACTGCGCGTAGAGGGCCTCGAGCAGGCGGCGCGCACGCGCCGACACCGGCGCGTGCGCCAGCGGGCCGTGGATATGCGTGGACGACGAAGACGCGGACGTGACCATCCGTTGCGCTGCTATTCTCCCCCTGAGAACGCGGTATGTATCACGTTTTTGCCGGGGCGGCCATGGCCGACGGGGCGCCGGCCGACGGACGGTGGCGCTCAGTCGAGGAACAGTTCGATCACGTCGTTGGTGAAGCGCCGGCCCAGTTCGGTGGGCCGCCAGCGGCCAGCGGACGTTTCCTCCAGCCAGCCGCGTTGCGTGGCCTGCGCCAGCGGCGCGGCGAGCGCGTCGCCGGCCAGTCCGGTGCGCGCGCTGAAGTCGGCCAGGCTGAAACCCTCGTGCAGGCGCAGCAGGTTGAGCATGTATTCGAACGGCAACCGATCAGCCGGCACGACCTCGTCGCCGCCGATCGCCGCCTCGCCGCCGGCTTGCGCCATGTAGGTCTGCGGATGCTTGTGCTTCCAGCGGCGCAGCATCTGCTGCGCGGCGCCGGAGGTGATCTTGCCGTGCGCCCCGGCGCCGATGCCCAGGTAGTCGCCGAAGCGCCAGTAGTTGAGGTTGTGCGCGCACTGGCGGTCCGGCTGCGCGTAGGCACTGACCTCGTACTGCGCGTAGCCGGCATCGGCGAGCAGGCGCTGGCAGTGTTCCTGCATGTCCCAGGCGCTGTCGTCGTCCGGAATGCCCTGGGGCGGGCGCGCGTAGAAGACGGTGTTCGGCTCCAGGGTCAGCTGGTAGTGGCTGAGGTGGGTAGGCTGCAGTGCGAAGGCACGCACGAGGTCGTCCTCGGCTTGCGCGAGCGTCTGCTGCGGCAACGCATACATCAGGTCCAGGTTGATGTTGTCGTAGCCGGCATCCTGCGCCAGCTTCACTGCCCGCTCGGCCTCCGCGCTGTCATGGATGCGACCCAGGCGCTGCAGCGCGGCGTCGTCGAAGCTCTGGATGCCGAAGCTCAGCCGGTTCACCCCTGCGGCAAGGTAGCGGTCGAAGCGGCCGTGTTCGGCAGTGCCGGGGTTGGTCTCCAGCGTGATCTCCAGCCCCGGCGCGAAGCGCAGGCGCGCACTGGCGGCCTGCAGGAAGCGGTCGATCGCCTCGGGCGGGAACAGGCTGGGCGTGCCACCTCCGAAGAACACCGAATTCACCACCCGCCCCCACACCGAGGGCAGGTCGTAATCGAGGTCGCGGATCAGCGCATCCACGTATTCCTCGAACGGCAACGCGCCCTTGGCCGCATGCGAGTTGAAGTCGCAGTACGGGCATTTGCGCACGCACCAGGGCAGGTGGACGTAGAGCGAGAGGGGCGGGGGAATGAGCATGGGGGACAGGCGGGGTGCCACGAGGCGTGGTGCCGGGCAGGTGGGAACAGGATGCGGGCGGCGGCGACGGGCGCAAGGCCCGCCGCGCCGCGCGTTCAGGCGCGCAGCTGCAGCAGGCGCGCGCGCAGGGTTTCCAGCGCCCGGGCGCGGTGGCTCAGGCGGTTCTTGGTGGCGGCGTCCATTTCCGCCGCCGTCTGGCCATGCACCGGGTCGAAGAACACCGGGTTGTAGCCGAAGCCGCCATCGCCACGCGGGGCGAAGGTGATCTCGCCTTCCCAGCTGCCTTCGGCGATCAGCGGCTGCGGATCTTCCGGGTGGCGCAACAGCACGATCACCGCATAGAAGCGCGCGCTGCGGCGTTCGGCCGGCACCTCGCGCATCGCTTCCAGCAGTTTGGCGTTGTTGGCGGCCGCGTTGGTCGGGCTGCCGGCGTAGCGCGCGCTGTACAGGCCGGGGGCGCCGCCGAGCGCATCGACGATCAGGCCCGAATCATCGGCCAGCGCGGGCAGACCGGTGACCGCGCTCGCGTGACGGGCCTTGATCAGCGCGTTCTCGACGAACGTCAGGCCGGTCTCGGGAACGTCCTCCACGCCCAGTTCGCCCTGCGAGACGATGCGCAGCGGCATCCCGGCGAGCATGGCGCGCAGTTCTTCCAGCTTGCCGGCGTTGCCGCTGGCCAGCACGAGGGTGTCGGGGAAACTCATGGCTTGGGCTCCAGCAGGTCCCAGGTGTTGCCGTAGAGGTCGCGGAACACCGCGACAATGGCGTAGGGCTCCTCGCGCGGGTTTTCGAGGAACTGCACCCCGCGCTCGCGCATGGCCTTGTAGTCGTACCAGAAGTCGTCGGTGTGCAGGAAGAAGCCCACGCGCCCGCCGGTCTGGTCGCCGATGCGGCTGGCCTGGTGTTCGTCGCTGGCGCGGGCCAGCAGCAGGCCCGTCGGGTCTTCGCTGCGCGGAGCCACCACGATCCAGCGCTTGCCCTCACCCAGCGGCTGGTCGGTGAGCACGCGGAAGCCGAGCACGTCGCGATACCACGCCAGCGCCTCGTCGTAGTCGCGCACCACCAGGGTGGCCAGGGCCAGGCGCTGGCTCATCCCTGCAACGCCTCGCGTTGCAGGGCCAGCAGTTCGCCCACGCCCTTTTCGGCCAAGGCGAGCAGGGCGTCGAGTTCGTCACGGCGGAAGGCGTGGCCTTCGGCGGTGCCCTGCAACTCGATGAAGCCGCCGCCATCGTTCATCACCACGTTCATGTCGGTGTCGCAGTCGCTGTCCTCGGCGTAATCCAGGTCCAGCACCGGCACGCCGCGGTACACGCCCACCGACACCGCCGCCACCGCGCCCACCAGCGGGTGGCGCTTGATCTCCCCGCGCTTCTGCAGCCAGGACACGGCATCGGCCAGGGCGACATAGGCGCCGGTGATGGCCGCGGTGCGGGTGCCGCCGTCGGCCTGCAGCACGTCGCAGTCCAGGGTGATGGTGCGCTCGCCGAGCGCATTGCGGTCCACGCACGCGCGCAGCGCGCGACCGATCAGGCGCTGGATTTCCAGCGTGCGGCCACCCTGCTTGCCGCGCGCCGCTTCACGGTCCGAACGGGTGTGGGTGGAGCGCGGCAGCATGCCGTACTCGGCGGTGACCCAGCCTTCGCCCTTGCCGCGCAGGAACGGCGGCACCTTGTTGTCGACGCTGGCGGTGCACAGCACGCGCGTGTCGCCGAAGCTCACCAGCACCGAGCCTTCGGCATGGCGGGTGAAGGCGCGTTCGATGCGCACCGGGCGCAACTGGTCGGCCGGGCGGCCGCTGGGACGGGAGAAGGTCATGGAAGATCCGCGTTCGAAAGTCGGGCGCAGGCGGGCCGCGATGAGCCGGCATGCGAGGCGCGCTAGGGTACCATTCGCGCTTTGCCGGACGCCGATCGCCATGATCCGAAGCATGACCGCCTTTGCCAGCGGCGAGCACATCACCCCCTGGGGCACGCTGGGCTGCGAACTGCGCTCGGTCAACCACCGTTTCCTCGAAGTGGGCGTGCGTCTGCCCGACGAACTGCGGGCGCTGGAGCCGCAGCTGCGCGAGCGGGTGTCGGCGCGGATCAGCCGCGGCAAGCTCGACCTGGTGGTGCGCCTGCGCTTGCCCGAAGGGGGCGCCTCGCTGGCGGTGAACGAAGTGATGGTCGAGCAGCTCGGCACCCTGGCGCGGCGGCTGGACCGTGAATTCCCGAACCTGCGGGTGGAGTTTTCCGACCTGCTGCAGCTGCCCGGCGTGCTCAAGAGCGAAGCCGCCGACCCGGCGCTGCTGCAGGCCGAGGCGTTGGCGCTGCTCGATCGCGTGGTCGAGGAGTTCGTGGTCGCGCGCGAACGCGAGGGCGACAAGCTGGCCACGGCGATCAGCGAACGGGTCGATGCCATCGAGCGCATCGCCGCCGAGGTGCGCACGCTGATCCCGGCGATCCGCGACGGCCAGCGCGCCAAGCTGGCTGCCCGGCTGGCCGACCTGCCGCACCCGGTGGACCCGGGCCGCGCCGAGCAGGAACTGGTGCTGTGGCTGCAGAAACTGGACGTGGACGAGGAACTGGACCGGCTGGCCAGCCACATCGCCGAGATCCGCCGGGTGCTCAAGCAACGCGAGCCGGTGGGTCGCCGCCTGGATTTCCTGCTGCAGGAGTTCAACCGCGAGGCGAACACGCTGGGCTCCAAGTCGGTGGACAGCCGCACCTCGAACGCGGCCGTGGACCTGAAGGTGCTGATCGACCAGATTCGCGAGCAGGTGCAGAACATCGAGTAGTTCCCGAGGCCGGGCCCTGAAGGGTCGGGCCCTGGCGTGTAAGATGGCCGCCCGCTTTTTACCGGGTCGGCGCGCCGTCCCCTCCCCGAATGCCGAACCCCACCCCCATGCGCGGCACCCTCTACATCGTCGCGGCGCCCTCCGGTGCCGGCAAGAGCAGCATCGTCAACGCCACGCTGGCGCGCGATCCGCAGATTGCCCTGTCGATTTCCTTCACCTCGCGCGCCCCGCGGCCGGGCGAGCGGCATGCCGAGCACTACCACTTCGTCTCGGCAGAGGCGTTCCAGGAGATGATCGCCGCGGGCGATTTCTTCGAATACGCCCGCGTGCACGGCGACTGGAAGGGCACCGCGCGCCAGTCGGTGGAGCCGCAGCTGGCCGCCGGCCGCGATGTGCTGCTGGAGATCGACTGGCAGGGCGCGCGCCAGGTGCGCGAGAAGGTGCCGGACGCGGTGGCCGTCTTCATCCTGCCGCCCTCGCGCGCCGCGCTGGAAGAGCGCATGCGCAAGCGCGGCCAGGACAGCGAGGAGGTCATCGCCCGCCGGCTGGCCGCCGCGCGCGAGGAGATGTCGCACTTCGGCGAGTTCGACTACGTCATCATCAACGAGGATTTCGACACCGCCGTGGGCGAGATGTGCGCGATCTTCACCGCCAGCCGCCTGCGGACCGCCGCCCAGCAGCAGCGCCACGAAGGTCTCATCGCCGCGCTGCTGGCGGACGATCCGGGCGCAACTGGCTGATTCCAAAGGAAACTGAACGGTCCTGGCTTGCGCCCGGGCCGGCGGGGCGCCTACAATCGCCGCCCTTTCCCTCATTCGAAGGCGCGACCGGACCGGTCGCCGGGAGCCCGCATGGCCCGCATTACCGTAGAAGATTGCCTGGAAGTCGTGAACAACCGTTTCGAACTGGTCATGATGGCGTCCAAGCGCGCCCGCCAGCTCGCCAACGGCGTGCAGGCCACCCTCGACAACAGCGAAAGCGCCGACAAGCCGACCGTGCTGGCGCTGCGCGAGATCGCCGCGCGCAAGATCGACAACGCGCTGATCGAGGAAGTCGAGAAGGCCGAGCGCGAGCGCGCCGAGCGTGAAGCCCTGGAGTGGGCCGCCGCCGAAGTCGTCGCCGACGAGGACATGTCCAAGAACGACGACTGATCCGCGCTGCGTCCGGATCGATCCGCCGAACAGCCCGCCTGGTGCGGGCTGTTCTGCTTTTCGGCGTTTGCCGTCCCCGTTGCGCTGGCATAGTCTTCCCGCATGAACCCAGGCCCTTCCGCCCAGGCTGCGCTTGCATCGCCGTCGTCGCCGACCGGCGAGGTGCCCGATTACGTCCTGGAGCTGGAGCGCGCGGCCGCGTACCTGCCGGCCGAACAACGCCCGCTGTTGCGTCGCGCATGGGAAGTGGGCGCCGCCGCGCATGCCGGGCAGACGCGCAAGTCCGGTGAGCCGTACATCACCCACCCGGTGGCCGTGGCCTGCGTGCTGGCCGAGCTGGGCATGGACGTCGAATCGCTGATCGCCGCCATCCTGCACGACACCATCGAGGACACGCCGCTCACGCGCGAGGAACTGGCCGCCGAATTCGGCGAGGCGGTGGCCGAACTGGTGGATGGCGTCACCAAGCTGGACAAGCTGAAGTTCCGCGACCGCCAGGAAGCGGCCGCCGAAAGCTTCCGCAAGATGCTGCTGGCGATGTCGCGCGACCTGCGCGTGATCATGATCAAGCTCGCCGACCGCCTGCACAACATGCGCACGCTCGGCGCGCAGAGCACCGAGGCGCGCGGGCGCATCGCGCGCGAAACGCTGGAGATCTACGCGCCCATCGCCCAGCGCCTGGGCATGAGCCTGATCAAGTCCGAACTGCAGAACCTGGGGTTCAAGGCGCTGTATCCGTGGCGCCACGCGATCATCGAGAAGCACATCCGCAGCCAGCCGGTGGTGCGGCGCGAGTCGTTGGCGCAGGTGGAGGTGCAGCTCTCGCAGCGTCTGGCGAAGGAAGGGCTGGAACACCGGCTGGTGAGCCGGATCAAGACCCCGTGGAGCATCTATAACAAGATGCGCGACGAGAACAAGACCTTCGACCAGGTGATGGACGTTTTCGGCTTCCGGCTGGTCGTGCGCGGCGTGCCGGATTGCTACCACGCGCTCGGCGCGGTGCACGCCACGTTCAAGCCGCTGGATGGGCGCTTTCGCGATTTCATCGCCATCCCCAAGGCCAACGGCTACCAGTCGCTGCACACGGTGCTGTTCGGTCCCTACGGCTCGCCGATCGAAGTGCAGATCCGCACCGAGGAGATGGACCTGATCGCCGAGCGCGGTGTCGCCGCGCACTGGACGTACAAGTTCGGCAGCGATTCGCCCAACAGCGCGCAGAGCCGCGCGCACGCGTGGATCGTGGAGCTGATCGAATCCCAGCGCGCGGCCGGTTCGTCGCTGGAGTTCCTGGATAACGTCAAGGTCGACCTGTTCCCCGACGAGGTCTACCTGTTCTCGCCCAAGGGCAAGATCCTCGCGCTGCCGCGCAATTCCACCGCGCTGGATTTCGCCTACGCCGTGCATACCGATGTCGGAAACCAGGCGGTGGCCTCGCGCGTGGACAAGAAGCTGGTGCCGCTGCGCACCAAGCTGGTCAGCGGGCAGACGGTGGAGATCATCACCGCGCGCTCGGCCACGCCCAAGCCGCAGTGGCTGGAATTCGTGGTCAGCAGCAAGGCACGCACGGCGATCCGCCACCAGCTCAAGCAGCTCGAGCACGAGGATGCCGTGCAGCTAGGCCACCGCATGCTCGACCGCGCGCTGGAGGCGATGGATTCCTCGCTCGAGCGCCTCCCGAAGGGGCGCCTGGATGCGTTCCTCGCCGAGCACCGCTATCCGCGCCTGGAAGCGCTGCTGGCCGATGTCGCGCTCGGCAACTGGATGCCCACCCAGGCCGCGCAGGCACTGATGGCCTATGCCGAGCTGCGCGGCGGCGGGCATTCGAAGCATTCGCAGGAAAAGATCCTGATCAACGGCAGCGAGCGTGGCGTGGTGAGTTTCGCCAACTGCTGCCAGCCCATTCCCGGCGACGAGATCATGGGGTACCACACCGCCGGCAAGGGCATCGTGGTGCACCGGCTGGATTGCCCGAACCTGGCCGAACTGCGCAAGTCGCCCGAGCGATGGGTGCCGATCGACTGGGATTCCAACGTCAGCGGCGACTACGACACCGCTCTGGTGGTGGAAGTGGAGAACCGCACCGGCGTGCTGGCGCAGCTGGCCGCGGCCATCGCGCAGAGCGAATCGAATATCGAGCGCGTGGATTACCTGGATCGCGATTTCAACGCCGCGGTGCTGCGGTTCAACATCCAGGTCCGCGATCGCCGCCACCTGGCCGAGGTGATGCGGCGTCTGCGCCGGTTGCATGTGGTGCAGAGCGTGCGCCGGCAGTAACGGTCCGCACAGTGCACCGGATCGGTATCCCACCGGCTAAAATCACCCGTCATTCCCAAACGCGGTGAGTCCATGACCCGTCAGATCATCCAGACCGACAAGGCGCCCGCCGCCATCGGCCCTTATTCGCAGGCCGTGCGTGCCGGCAATACCGTCTACTTCTCCGGGCAGATTCCGCTCGACCCGGCAACCGGCGAGATCGTGGGCGCCGGCGATGTCGGCGCGCAGGCGCGCCGCGCGTTCGAGAACCTCAAGGCCGTGGCCGAGGCCGCCGGCGGTTCGCTCGACCAGATCGTGCGCGTGGGCCTGTATCTCACCGACCTGGGCCAGTTCGCGGCGGTCAATGCGGTGATGCAGGAATACTTCCAGGCGCCGTTCCCGGCCCGTTCCACCATCGAGGTCTCCGGCCTGCCGAAGGGCGCGGGCTTCGAGGTCGACGCGGTGATGGTGCTCGACTGACCGCTCCGTGCCGCGCGCGCGCCCGCCCGCGCCGAGCCTGACCCGGGCCGGCGATGCGCCGCTGACCCGCCTGCCCGGTGTCGGGCCGGCGGTCGCGGCCAAGTTGGCCGCGCGCGGCATCCTGACGCTGCAAGACCTCTGGCTGCTGCTGCCGCTGCGCTACGAGGACCGCACCCGCCTCACGGATATCGCCCAGCTGCGCAACGGCGAGCCGGCGCAGGTCGAAGGCCGCGTGGAGGCGGTGGAGCGGGGTTTTCGCTACCGGCCGATGCTGCGGGTGGCCATCAGCGACGAATCGCGCGGCAGCGTGGTGATGCGCTTTTTCCATTTCCGCGCCGCGCAGGTCGCGCAATTCGCGGTGGGCACGCGCGTGCGCGCCTACGGCACGCCCAAGCCCGGCCAGCACGGCTGGGAGATGGTCCATCCCAGCTACCGCGTCATCACCGAACAGGAAGCCGGCGTGCTCGGCGATGCGCTCGACCCGGTCTATCCGGCCGTGGAGGGTATCGGCCCGGCGACGCTGCGCAGGCTGATCGGCCAGGCGCTGGACCTGCTGCCGCCGGAGGCCGAGCTGGAACTGTTGCCTTCCGATTGGCTGGAAGGCCAACAGCTGCCCTCGTTGCGCCAGGCACTGCTGGACATGCACAGGCCCGCGCCGGACTGCGATCTCGCCGCGCTGGCGGCCGGCCGCCATCCCGCGCAGCAGCGGCTGGCGATGGAAGAACTGCTGGCGCATCACCTCAGCCTGCGTCGCCAGCGCATCGCCTTGCAGCGCTACAAGGCGCCGGCACTGGCGGGCAAGGGTGTGCAGGTCGAACGCCTGCTGCGCGCCTTGCCGTTTGCATTGACCGGTGCACAGCAGCGCGTGTTCGCGCAGGTGCGCCAGGACCTGGCCCGTCCTTCACCGATGTTGCGGCTGGTGCAGGGCGATGTCGGCAGCGGCAAGACCGTGGTGGCCGCGCTCGCGGCGATGCTCGCGGTGGAGCAGGGCAAGCAGGCCGCGCTGGCCGCGCCCACGGAGCTGCTCGCCGAGCAGCACCTCAACAACCTGCGTGGATGGCTGGAGCCGTTGGGCATTCGTATCGCCTGGCTGGCCGGCAAGGTCACCGGCAAGGCACGCGAGCGGGTAATGGCCGAGGTGGCTTCCGGCCACGCCCAGGTCGTCGTCGGCACGCATGCGCTGATGCAGGAGGCCGTGGTATTCCATGACCTGGCCTTGGCGATCGTCGACGAACAGCACCGCTTTGGCGTGCACCAGCGGCTGGCGCTGCGCGACAAGGGCGCCGCCGCCGGCAGCGTGCCGCACCAGCTGGTGATGACCGCCACGCCGATCCCGCGCACCCTGGCCATGGCCGCCTATGCGGACCTCGATGTCTCGGCCATCGATGAGCTGCCGCCGGGACGCACGCCGGTGCAGACCATCGTCATCAGCGCCGAGCGTCGCCCCGAGCTGGTCGAGCGCATCCGCATCGCCTGCGCCGAAGGGCGGCAGGCGTACTGGGTATGCACGTTGATCGACGAAAGCGACGAAGTGGTCGCCACCGCCGCCCAGGCCACCTTCGAGGCGTTGTCGGCGCAGTTGCCGGGCCTGCGGGTCGGGCTGGTGCACGGGCGTATGAAGGCCGCCGAGAAGCAGGCCGCGATGCGCGCCTTCAAGCAGGGCGAGACCGACCTGCTGGTGGCCACCACGGTGATCGAGGTCGGCGTGGACGTGCCCAACGCCTCGCTGATGATCATCGAGAACGCCGAGCGCCTCGGCCTGGCCCAGCTGCACCAGCTGCGCGGCCGGGTGGGGCGGGGTTCGGCGGCATCCAGCTGCGTGCTGATGTACCAGGGCCCGCTGTCGCAGATGGCTCGCCAGCGACTGGAAACGATGCGTCAGACCAGCGACGGCTTCGTCATCGCCGAGAAGGACCTGGAGCTGCGTGGGCCGGGCGAGTTGCTCGGCACGCGCCAAACCGGCCTGGCCAGCTTCCGCGTCGCCGACCTGGCCCGCGATGCCGCCCTGCTGCCGCGCGTGCAGCGCCTGGCCGAGACCCTGCTGGTGCAGTCGCCGGCGGTGGCCGACCAGGTGGTCGCGCGTTGGATCGGCAGCGCCGTGCGCTATGCCGCGGCGTGAAGCGGGCGACGCCGCCCCCGCTGCTGGCGGATAATCCGCCGTCCCTTCTGCCCAGCCCGCCGATGCACGACGCCGTTCCGCCGCCACGTCCCGCCACCGCACCGCATCTCGAGGCGGATCCGGGTGAGGACTTCATCGCGCTACGGCCCGGGCAGCGCTTCATTGCCGCCGATGTCGGCGGTACGCACGCGCGCCTGGGTGTGGTGCACATGACCGCCGGGGGGCGGGTGGCGATCGAGGCGTTCCATCAATACGCTTGCGCCGGCTATGCCAGCCTGGCGGCGATCCTGCGCGACTTCATCGGCCGCAGTGCCGCCTCCGCCGCGCATGCGGTGGTCGCCATCGCCGGCCGCCTGGAAGGCGATGTGCTGGTCAATGCCAACCTGCCGTGGCCGGTCTCGGTATCGCACACGCGACGCGAGGCCGGGGTCGGCACGCTGGCGCTGATGAACGATTTCGAGGCCGTGGCGTGGGCCATGCCTTACATCGAGCCCGAGGCGATGAGCCGGGTCTGCGGCCCGGTGCGTGCCGCGCCGGGCGCAGCCGTGGTGCTGGGACCGGGTACCGGCCTGGGCGCGGCCCTGCGCCTGCCCGGTCCGCCGGCACAGGTGCTGGCCAGCGAAGCGGGGCACGCCGCGCTGGCGGTCGGCACCGCGCGCGAACTGGCGCTGCTGGCCAAGCTGTTGCAGCGCTGGCCCCATGTCGACAACGAGCGCGTGCTGTCCGGGCCCGGGCTGGTCAACACCTACCAGGCACTGTGCGAACTGGACGGCGTGCAGGCCACGCTGGCCGGTCCGGCGGATATCTCCGCTGCCGCGCAGGAAGCGGGCGATGCGCAGGCGGCCGAGACCCTGCGCATCTTCTGCGCGCTGCTGGGCAGCCTGGCGGGCGATCTCGCGGTGACCTTCGGCGCCAGCGCGGTATATCTCGCCGGCGGCATTCCCGCGCAGATCAAGCCGCAGCTGCTGGATGGAACATTCGCGGCGCGCTTCGCCAACAAGGGCGTGCTGGCCCCGGTGCTGGCGCATGTCCCGGTGTGGCTGGTCGACCATGGCCAGCTGGGCCTGGTGGGCGCCGCAGCGTGGTACCAGCAACGCCATCGTCCTTCCCACGGCGCGCACTGAGCCGCCCCCCACTCCAGGAGCCGCATGGCTACCCGACGCCGTTTCCTGCAATCCTCGTTGGCGGCCGGTGCCGCGCTTGCCCTGCCAGCCGCTGCGTCCGCGCCGGTGGCGAAGGGGCCTCGCGTGGTCTCCACCTGGGACTTCGGCATCGGGGCCAACGCCGCCGCCTGGACGGTGTTGGCAGGCGGCGGCAGCGCGCTCGACGCGGTCGAAGCCGGTGCGCGCTGGGCGGAGAGCGACCTGTGCAACCCCACCGTCGGCCGCTGCGGCAACCCCGACCGCGACGGCGTGCTGACGCTCGATGCCAGCATCATGGCCGGCGACGGCCGCTGCGGCGCGGTCGCTGCGCTGGAGGACATCGATCACCCTGTTTCGGTAGCGCGCGCGGTGATGGAAAAAAGCCCGCACGTGATGCTGGTGGGCGAGGGCGCGCAACAGTTCGCGCTGGCCAATGGCTTTCACAAGACGCCATTGCTGACCGACACCGCACGGCAGGCGTGGCGCGAATGGCTGAAGACCTCGCAATACGCACCGCAGATCAATGCCGAACGCACCATGCGACCTGGAGACAGCCATAACCACGACACCCTGGGCATCCTGGCGATGGACGCGCAGGGCCGGCTGGCCGGTGCGTGCACCACCAGCGGCATGGCGTGGAAGCTGCACGGGCGCGTCGGCGACAGCCCGATCATCGGCGCGGGGCTGTATGTGGACCAGGAGGTCGGCGCGGCGACTGCTTCCGGCGTAGGCGAGGAGATGATTCGCAACGCGGCCAGTTTCCTTGTCGTGGAGTTGATGCGGCAGGGTCGTTCGCCTGCCGATGCCTGTCGCGAGGCGATCGATCGCGTCGTGCGCAAGCGACCGGAAGACAGCAAGCGGCTGCAGGTGTGCTTCCTGGCGATGGGACGCGATGGGCTCGTCGGCGCGTTCGCGCTGCATCGCGGCTTCGTCTACGCATTGCAGGACGGCGGCGCCGGTCCGCATGACGTGCTGCACGATGCCGGTTCGGTGTACACCACGGAGCAGAAGTGAACGCACGCGTGCAGCTGGAAATCGCCGCGGGTTCACTGGCCTCGTCGTTGGCGGCACAGGCGGGCGGCGCGGATCGGGTCGAACTGTGCGAGAACCTGGGCGAGGGGGGCTGCACACCGTCGTACGGCACGCTCGCCGTGGCGCGCGATCGCCTGCGCATTCCACTGTATGTGCTGATCCGCCCGCGTGGCGGCGATTTCGTCTATGACGAGGGCGAGCGCGAGGTGATGCTGCGCGACATTGCGCAGTGCGTGCGCCTGGGCTGCGATGGCGTGGTGATCGGCGCGCTGGATGCGCGCGACGAGGTCGACATCGCTACCTGCGCCGCATTGCGCGACGCGGCCGGTTCGCTGGGCGTGACCTTCCATCGCGCCATCGACGTGACGGCCGACCCGGCGCGCGCGCTCGAAGCAGCCATCGGACTGGGTTGCGAACGCGTGCTCACCTCCGGTGCCCACGCCGATGCGCTGGGCGGCGCATCGGCGATCGCCGCACGCGTGGCGCAGGCGCGCGGGCGTATCGCGGTGATGGCCGGGGCGGGCATCACTTCAGCCAATGTCGCCGACATCGTTCGTCGCACCGGCGTGGGCGAAGTGCATGCGTCCGCGCGCGCGGCACGTCCCACGCTGGCGCCGACACGCCTGGAGGGCCTGTCGCCCGCCTTGCTGCAGACCGATGCTGCGCGCGTGCGCGCGCTTCGCGAGGCGCTCGACACCCTGTAAGTCGCGCGACCGGGCTGGCTTGGTTTGTCATCGCAACGGTGACAGACTCGCCGGTCTGACCCAGAAGACAGACAAGATGAGCGAGAAGATTCCGCTGTTGATCGATACCGACCCGGGCGTGGACGACGCGCTGGCCTTGCTGATGGCGTTCAACGACACGCGCCACGAGGTGATCGGCCTGACCATCGCCGCGGGCAACGTCGGGCTGGACCACACGGTGCGCAACGCGCTGAAGCTGTGTGAAGTCGCCGGTCGTCCCGATGTGCCGGTGTATGCGGGCTGCCCGGATCCGCTGCTGCATCCGGCGGTGGATGCGGCCCACGTGCACGGCATGGATGGCTTCGGCGACGTCGGCTATACGCCCGCCGCGCGCGGGGCGGAGGCCGAACATGCGGCGCTGGCGATCCTGCGCCTGTCGCACCAGTACGCCGGCAAGCTGCTGCTGGTCGCGCTCGGCCCGCTGACGAACATCGCCGTGGCGCTGAAGCTGGACCCGACGCTGCCGCAGCGCGTGGGTCGTTTCCTGGTGATGGGTGGGGCGATCAACGGCCACGGCAACATTACCCCGCAGGCGGAGTTCAACATCGCCTTTGACCCGGAAGCCGCGCACATCGTGTTCTCGGCCTTCCCCGATGTCGAAGTCGCCGACTGGGAAGCCACCGTCGCGCACGGCCTGCCGCACCGAGAGGTGGAGCAGTGGCTTGGCGAGGATTCGGACCGCGCGCGCTTCTACGATGAAATCTCGCGCAAGACCCGCCTGTGGTCCGAGGACAGCCGTGGCGAGCGGTGGTACGCGGCGGACGCCCTGGCCATGGCCTGGGCGCTGGAGCCGGCTGGCGCGACCCGCGTCGAGCAGCGCCCGCTGCAGGTGGAACTGGCCGGTACCCACACCCGGGGCGCCACCGTGGTGGATTGGAACCGGCAGCTGGGCCTGGCTGACAACGCCCGCCTGCTGATCGGCTACGACCAGGCCCGTTTCGAAAGCCTGGTCCGCGGTGCCCTGGCGGCCGGTTAAAGGTTGGTTGCGTGGCGAGGGCGGCATGGCTATAATGCCGCTCTTGTCCAGCAGCCCCTTACGGTGCGAGCCCATGAAGGCCGACATCCATCCGAACTACCGCGACGTCGTTTTCCACGACGTGACTTCCGATTTCAAGATCCTGACCCGCTCGACCATGGCCTCGAAAGAGACCGTGAAGTGGGAAGACGGCCAGGAGTATCCGCTGGTCAAGGTCGAAATCTCCTCGGCTTCGCACCCGTTCTACACGGGCAAGCACAAGGTGATCGACACCAGCGGCCGCATCGACAAGTTCCAGAAGCGCTACGCGCGCTGATCCGTCGATACGGCGCCCGTTCGCGGGCGTGAAAAACCGATCCGGGCGACGGCCGCGCGCAGGCGCGGCCGTCGCTTTTGCGCTTTCTGGCGATTGGCCGCAACGCAACGTTGCGGGCCCGTGTTCGACTTCAGTCTGAGTTCCGCACCTATGCTGCTGTGCGATAATGATGGGTATCCAAGGGAATATTCCTCTGGACAGCCATCAATGCCCGCCCGGCCCCACCGTGCAGGCGAACCAAACTGTGAGGAGCGACACTGTGTCCGATCTTGATCAGGTCACGCTCAACGCCGGCGACAAGTCGGTAGTTTTGCCGGTACTCAAGCCCACGTTGGGCAACGACTGCGTCGACATTTCCAAGCTGACCAAGGAAACGGGTCTTTTCACCTACGACTCGGGCTTCACCGCCACCGCCAGCTGCAAGTCGGCCATCACCTATATCGATGGTGACAACGGCGTGCTGCTGTACCGCGGCTACCCGATCGAGCAGCTGGCCCAGCACTCGAACTTCCTGGAAGTCTCGTACCTGCTGATGAACGGCGAACTGCCGAACAAGGAAGAGTTCTCCAAGTTCGAGCACGAGGTCACGCATCACACGATGATGCACGAGTCGCTGAAGTCGTTCCTCAAGGGCTTCCACTACGATGCGCACCCGATGGCCATGCTGGCCGCTTCGGTCGCCTCGCTGTCGGCCTTCTATCACGACAACCTCGACCTCAATGATCCGGAGCAGCGCCGCCAGGCCGCGATCCGCCTGATCGCCAAGATGCCGACGCTGGCCGCGGCCGCCTACCGTTATTCGGTCGGCCAGCCGATCCGCTACCCGCGCAACAACCTCGAGTACGTCAACCGCTTCCTGCACATGATGTTCGAAGTGCCGAGCGAGCCGCTGGAAATGAATCCGGTCGTGGCCAAGGCCATGGACCTGCTGTTCATCCTGCACGCCGACCACGAACAGAACGCCTCGACCTCGACCGTGCGCCTGGTCGGTTCGACCGGTGCCAACCCGTACGCCTCGGTCGCCGCCGGCGTCACCGCGCTGTGGGGCCGGCGCATGGCGGCGCCAACGAAGCCGTGCTGAAGATGCTGGAAGAGATCGGCAGCGCCGACAACGTCGAGTCCGCCGTGCTCAAGGCCAAGGACAAGACCTCCGGCTTCCGCCTGATGGGCTTCGGCCACCGCGTGTACAAGAACTTCGACCCGCGCGCCAAGGTCATCGGCAAGATGACCAGCACCGTGCTGGAGCAGCTGAACCTGAAGGATCCGCTGCTGGACGTGGCCGTGAAGCTGGAGCAGGCCGCGCTGCAGGACGAGTACTTCGTGGCCCGCAAGCTGTACCCGAACGTCGACTTCTACAGCGGCATCATCTACAAGGCGCTGCAGATCCCGACCGAGATGTTCACCGTCATGTTCGCCCTCGGCCGCACCGCCGGCTGGGTGTCGCACTGGCTGGAGCAGCAGGTCGATCCGGAAATGAAGATCGGCCGTCCGCGCCAGGTCTACACCGGCCACGACGTGCGCGACTACCAGGGCTGATCGCCCGGGCAGGACCGCAAGGAAGAACGCCTCCGAAAGGAGGCGTTTTTTTTACCCCAGATAGCCGGCGATCTCTTCGTCGCTCAGCAGCTCGTGCAGCTGCGCGGAGGACGCCCGACGCACCGGCCGCTCATCCACTGCCGACAGCGGTGGCTGGCGCAGTGCATCGTAGGGCAGCACCGTCAGGTCGAAGGCCAGGTCCTCGGCGCTGAACACCCAGACCGGCGCATCCAGCGAGCGTTCGCGGTCCAGCCGTACCCGCCGCATGCGCGATTCGGCTGGAATGCCGTGTTCCTCCAGGAAGCGCTGCACCGCATCGGGATCGTCGCTGTGCAACTGCAGCTGCACGGGGCTGGTGGCATCGGCGGTCCCTTCCAGTACCGGTCCGTACAACCGGGGCGCAAACCCCTGCAGGAACTCCAGCGCGCGCCCTGCGGCCTCGCGCCTTGCCCGCAGCTGGGTGCCATGCCCGGCACCGGCGAACAGCCGCTGGTACTCGCGCAGGGCGTCCTCGATCTCGGTATTGCGGGGCAGGGAGGCATCGTCATGGATGCCCAGGCGCCCGGCGGCCTTCAGCTTGGCCTGGTGATAGTCGCGGATCCCGCCTTCGGCCATCAGGCGGGCGGCTTCATGAGCGAGCCGATGCCGGCGCTCGCGGGTCTGGCTGGCTGCATGCTGGCGTGCGCGATGCATGAGCGTTTCTCCCCTGTACGACCTTGGAGCGACTCTACAACGAAGTTGTGACGTTGGTGTGGTCGCCCAGAGCCTTGGGCTGCTGATCTACGAGTTGAGGCCCGTCGGGTGTGGGTTTGCGGGGTCGCCGCAAGTACGTCCGTGTAGGCTAAGCGGACGCCATCCATGGCGCCGATTCCCCCGCAAACCCACACCGTCCCGCCAAAACACGTAACCGTTGCACATAGGCTGTTCGCGCGGGAAAAAAAACGGCCCGGATCTCTCCGGGCCGTTCGAAGTCAGTACAAAACGAACATCACTCGATCGGCTGACCCAGCATCAACTGCCGGGCGAAGCGGACCGGCGGTGCGCCGTAGGAGAGCATCTGGTCGTGGTAGGCCTTCAGGTTGAAGTTCTTGCCCTGCTTGTCCTGGACGGCCTTGCGGGTGTCGAAGTGTTCCTGCGCGCCGACGAAGTAAGTCGGCAGCTGGGCCGAGGTGAGCTGCGCGCGCACCCACTTGCCCGACGCTTCGCTTTCCTGCTGGAACGCGTCGTGGGTCATCAGGTGCATCGCCTGCTCGCGGCTCCAGTTGTCCACGTGCACGCCCTGGTCGAGGATCGCGTTGGAAATGGTGCGCAGGTAGAACTTCAGCTGCACCAGGTGGAACTGCGGGTCGTTGTCCAGGTAACCCTGCTCCTGCATCATGCGCTCGGTGTAGACCGCCCAGCCCTCGGCGAACAGGCCCGAACGCAGCACCGCGCGCAGGGTGGACGGGAACTTGCCCGAGTGCCAGCCTTCCAGGTAATGGCCCGGCGTGCCTTCATGGATGCTCAGCAGGTGGATCATGCGGCTGTTGTATTCACGCAGGAACGAGTCGACCTGCTTGTCGTCCCAGTCGTCCGGAATCGGCGCCACCGCGTAGAAGGTCTTGAGGTTCTTGTCCAGCGGGCCCGGCGAATCGCAGTAGGCCACGGCCACGCCGCGCTGGAATTCCGGCATCAGGATGATGTCCACCGGTGCATCCGGCAGGGTCATCAGGTCGTGCTTGCGCACGAACTCCGTCGACTGCGCCAGTGCGGCCTTGGCATCGTCCACCACTTTGTCGCGGGCCGGCTTCTCGGCGTAGGCCAGTTCCAGCGCCGCTTCAATCGCGGCCTGCTGCTGGTCGTCGGTCGGGTTGGCCGGCAGCGCCGGTGCACCCGGCTTGTCCTTCAGCACCGTCTGCGCGATGCCGTACATGTCCTGGCGGACACGCTTGAGTTCGGCACGGGCACGTTCGCCGATCTCGGCGCGCGACAGCGACGAGTTCAGTGCGAACTTCAACTTCTGATCGTACAGCTCGGCCCCGATGCGGAAGTCGCCCTTCGCGTTCGGCACCAGCGTGGTGTCCAGCCAGGTCTGCTGCTCGGCCACCGCCTTCTTCAGACCGTCGATGGCGGCCTGCAGGCGCTTGCCGTCTTCGGCCGGCAGTTCGCCGATGTGCGGGGTGATGAAGGTATCGACGATGCTCAGGATGCCCTTGTTCTGCTTGGCCACCGTTTCGGCATGGATCTTCGGCACGCGGGCCGGGTCCAGGTTCTCACGGGCCTGCGCGAAGATCTGCGGCAGCTTTTCCATGCGCGCCGTGGCGGACTTCAGGCGCTCGGGCAGTGGCGCGAATTCGCGCGCCATCAGGCCGTACAGGGCGCTGCCGGCGACGCCGTTGTACAGCTGGGGGTCCCACTTGGACGACTGCAGCACCTCGGCATTCCAGATCTCGGACTGCAGCTGGTTGCGCAGGATCGCGGCGTCGACCTGGTTCTCACGGCCCAGCTTGCTCACCTCGACCGTGTCCAGCTCGGCCAGCAGGCCCTTGTAGGCGGCCAGGGTCTTCTGCTGCCCGGCCGCGCTGAGGTCATCGATCTCGCTGTCGTAGCGGTGGTCGCCGATCTGCGTGGCGCTGACCGGGGACAGCTGCATCCAGGTGTCCAGGGCGCGCTTGGACAGGTCGGCAAAGGCCGCGTCCGCGGCGGCGTCGCCGGCCTGGGCGGCCGCTTCGGTTCCCGCCGGGGCGGTGGGGGCGTCGGTCTGCTGGCAGCCGCCAAGGGCGGCGATCAGGGCGAGGGCAAGAAGATGCTGGCGCATCGGCGATCCTGTGCTTGGGACAATCCGCCAGCATAGGCCCGGCGCGCCCGTGCGCACCCGTGCCATTGGATTACCATGGCGCTTTCCAGCCGACGCAGGGGGTGCCATGCAGTACCAGGGTAGCTGTCACTGTGGAAACATCGCCTTTGCGGTGGAGGCTGACGCCCCGATCACCGACGTGGTGGACTGCAACTGCTCGCTGTGCCGCCGGCGCGGGGGACTGCTGTGGTTCGCGCCGCGGGCGGCGCTGATCCTGAACACGGATCCGGCCCTGCTGGGCACCTACCAGTTCAACAAGCATCATCTGGAGCACCACTACTGCCCCACCTGCGGCATCGCGCCGTTCAGCGAGGGCGTGGATCCGCGCAGCGGACAGGCCATGGCGGCGGTGAACGTGCGCTGCCTGCCGGAGCTTGTGCTGGACGGGCTGAAGATCACCCACTTTGATGGAGCACGCATGTGAGAACACGGACGATCGGGCATTTCGGTGCCGTGGCAGGGATGCTGCTGATGGCGGGGCTGGTGGGGTGTTCGAGCAGGATGCATGAGGCTGCGGCCGATGCCGGCGGTGCCGGTGCGGTTGTGGCGTCGCCCGAGGGTGCGATGCTGGCGTACGAACACACGCTCGACATCAAGCTTGAATCCGCGAAGATCGGCAGCCGGGTCAAGGCGATTGCCGATGCCTGCCAGTCGTCCCGGTTCGGCGACTGCGCCGTGCTGCAGGTCGGTCAGCAGGGAGGCGAGTACCCGTCCGCTTCGATCAAGGTTCGGATCGCCCCCAAGGGCGTGGAGCCGCTTATCGGTCTGGCGGGCGAAGGAGGCGAAGTGTCTTCGCGCAACACCGAGGCCGAAGACCTGGCGCAGCAGGTGGCGGATACCGCGCTGACCAAGGCGCGCCTGGAGAAGGAGCACCAGCGGCTGCTTGCCTATCAGGACAGGCAGGACATCAAGATGGCCGACCTGCTGGTGATCACCCAGCGCCTGTCGGAGATTGAGGCCGGTGTGGAGCAAGCCGGCAAGGAGGCCGCCAACCAGCGCCGACGCATCGATACGCAGCTGGTGACGATGCGGTTCAATGCGCCGGCGGGGCAGCGCAACCGCAGCGAGATCGGTGATGCGCTGAGCGATTCGGGCACGATCCTGACCGAAAGCGTCGCGTTCCTCATTCGTGCAACGGCCGCGCTGCTGCCGGTGGCGCTGGTCGGGTGGGTGTTCGGATGGCTGGGACTGAAGCTGTGGCGACGCCGCCGCCGCGCCTGATATCAGCCTTCGTCCTGCTCGTACTCGACAAAGACGTCCAGCTCCAGCGCGAGTTCCTGTACCGCATCGCGCACCTTCTGCGCGGTGCTTTCATTGCCGACTTCGACCTCCAGCTCATGGCTGCCCGGTCCGATGTCGTCGGACAGGCCGGCGGAGCTGGAATCGTCGTCGTCCATGTGCGGCATCAGGTCATCGGTCTCCTCGACATGCTCGATGCCTTCAAGACCCTGCAGCAGATCGCTGATGGCACGGACATCGTCTTCGGTACCAGTAATTCTGAGTCGCAGCATGGCCATGGGTACATCTCGGGGGACTGGGAATTCCAGCCTAGCCAGCGGATGGACAAGAGCGGGTGATGACGCCGGGGATCATTCAGCGTGCGCAGCGGGTCGGCCCATCAGTTCCTCGGGCAGTGCCGGAATCGGCGTACGGTCGTCCTGCGCCTCGCGCTTGAGCCAGTCCATGAACGTCACCGCCATGGGGCTCAGCGGGCGATGTTCCGCATGCACGATGTAGTAGGCGTAGCGCGCCTTCAATGCGGGACCTGGCAGGCGCACCAGTTCATAGCGCTGCAGGTAGGGCTGGGCGATGTGCTTGCGTGCCAGCACCGCGCCGATGCCATACACCGCCGCGCGCATGGCGTCGGTGCTGTCGCTGAAGATGTGCTGGGCGGTCAGGTCCAGACCGCGCACGCCGGCCGCGCGGAACCAGTCGCGCCAGCCCTGTGGCGACATGTCGCTGACCAGCGGCAGCGTGGCGATCTGCGCCGGGTCCTGCAGTGCGGAGACGCCGGGCAGGGCGGGTGAGGCCACCGGGCACAGCTCGTCGTCCATCAGATGGTGCGCGGTCAGCCCCGGCCACTGGCCGAGACCGTAACGGATGCCCAGTTCCGGGCCGTTCTCATCGAAGCGGGTGAGCTCGCTGCTGGTCTGCAGTTCAAGCCGCAGCCGCGGGTGCAGCCGGGTGAAGCGCGGCAGCCGCGGCACCAGCCAGCAGTAGGAGAGCGAGCGGATCGTGGTAACCCGCAGCGGCACGATGTCGGCCTGCGGGTGCAGATTGCCGGCCACGGCATTGAGGTCGCTCAGCGCCGCGGCAGCGGCATCGGCCAGTTGCCGGCCTTCGGCGGTCAGCCGCACGCCCCGCGCCTGGCGCTGGAACAGCACGGTACCGAGCAGGCTTTCCAGGCGTCGCACATGGTGGCTGACCGCGCTGGCGGTGAGGTGCAGTTCCTCGGCGGCATGGGCGAAATTCTGGTGGCGCGCGGCGACCGCGAACACCCCGAGCGCGGGCAGGAGGGCAGGGCGCAGGATCATGAGCGAGACCCAAATCTAGTTTGTGGCTGACAGGGATACTACGCGCTTGTGGGGCCTGCGCGGCAGGCGGATGCTGTGCTTCCGCCCCTGGAGCCCGCGCCATGTTGCTGTCCGCCCCTGTGCTGTGCCGTTGCTGCCGCACCCCTGCCGGGTGCCACGCGTGAGCGCCGAACTGAGCGCCGCCGCGACCCCGCGCGACTGGCGTACACCGCTGGAGCTGGGGATCCTGGGGGCGATCTGGGGGTGCTCGTTCCTGTTCATGCGGGTGGCGGTGCCGTCGTTCGGCCCCTATGCGCTGGTGGAAGTGCGGCTGCTGCTGGGCGCGCTGGTGCTGTTGCCTTTCCTGTGGAAGGCCCGCGCGCAGTTCCCGGCCCGCCGCTGGTGGTGGCTGGCCCCGATCGGGGTGATCAATTCAGCGATTCCCTTCGTGCTGTTCGCGTGGGCGGCGCAACGCGCGCCGGCGGCGATCGGGGCGATCTGCAATGCGATGACGGTGTTGTTCGCGGCGCTGGTGGCGTTCCTGTTCTTCGGTGAGAAGATCGGCATGCGCCGCGCCATCGCACTGCTGGTGGGCTTCACCGGCGTGGTGGTGCTGGCCACGGCCAAGGTTTCCGGCCTGAGCGTGGGCCCCGCCGTTGTTGCGGGCGCTTCGGCGGCGTTGCTCTACGGGGTGGGCG
>JAEWJB010000133.1 GCA_023386795.1 Pseudomonadota bacterium | reverse complement strand
GCGCTGCGGCACCCTCGGCGGCCACGGCTTCGCCTTCCACGCGCGGCTTGCGGGGACGGCGCGACTTGTCATCGCTGCCGCCTTCGCGACGCTCGCCGCGGGCGCGGCCACCGCCACTGCCCGAACGGCCACCGCCGCCGGAGCGGCTGCCGGAACGGCCGCCACCGCGACGCTCTTCCTCGGCGGCACGCGCTTCGCGTGCCTCGCGGAAGATGGAGCCGACGCTTTCGTTCTCGCCGTCGTCCTCGCCGGCAGGCACCGGCGCGCGCTCGGGACGCGGCAGGGCGGTCAGCAGTTCCTTGGTCACCGGTTCGGACGGGATCTTCTGCTCGATGTACGCCTCGATGTCCGGCAGGCCCATCGCGTAGCGCTCGCAGGCAAAGCTGATCGCGTCACCCTCCGCCCCCAGGCGCGCGGTGCGGCCGATGCGGTGGACGTAGTCCTCGGCATCGAACGGCAGGTCGTAGTTGTAGACGTAGTCCACGCCGTCGATGTGCAGGCCACGCGCGGCCACGTCGGTGGCGACGAGGATTTCCAGCTGGCCCTTCTGGAAGCGGTTGAGCAGGGTCTCGCGCTTCTTCTGCGGCACGTCGCCGGAGAGCACGCCGACGCGGTAGCCGGCACGCTCCAGCGCCCGGGCCACGCGCTCGACGAACGCCTTGGTGTTGACGAACACCATCGTGCGCGCGCCCTCGCTGCGCGACAGCAGGCCCAGCAGCAACGGGATCTTCTCCTCGTCGGCCGGGTAGTAGAGCTTCTGGCGCACGCGCGCGGCAGTGATGGTCTCGGTTTCGACGACCAGCTTCTCCGGCTCGTTCATGTGTTCATAGGCCAGCTCCAGCACGCGGTGGCTGAGGGTGGCGCTGAACAGCAGGGTCTGGCGGGTGCCGCGCTCGGGCATGCGGCGCAGCAGGAAGCGGATGTCCTTGATGAAACCCAGGTCGAACATGCGGTCGGCCTCGTCCAGCACGCAGATCTCGCAGGCGTGCAGGGACACCACCTTGTGCTGCTTGACGTAGTCGATCAGGCGGCCCGGGGTGGCGATGATCACGTCCACGCCCTTCTGCAGCAGCTCGCGCTGCTTGTCGTAGTCCACGCCGCCGTACACCAGCGCGAAGCGCAGGCCCAGGTCGGCGCCGAACTTCACCGCGTCCTTGTGGATCTGGATGGCCAGCTCGCGGGTCGGCGCCAGGATGAGGGCGCGCGGGTCCTCCGGCTTGCGATCGGCCAGCGCCGGGCGGGTCAGCAGGCGGTTGATGACCGCGACCAGGAAGGCCAGGGTCTTGCCCGTGCCGGTCTGGGCCTGGCCCGCGACGTCACGTCCGGCCAGGGCCACCGGCAGGGTCAGGGCCTGGATGGGAGTGCATC
Organism: Pseudomonadota bacterium; assembly: GCA_023386795.1. Classification (GTDB taxonomy): domain Bacteria; phylum Pseudomonadota; class Gammaproteobacteria; order Xanthomonadales; family Xanthomonadaceae; genus Stenotrophomonas_A. The sequence continues at coordinate 23,232 of JAEWJB010000133.1, read as the reverse complement.
GGGTGAATCCTGCGCCTTCCAGCCCGGCAAGCAGCGTCGGGTGCAGGTCAAACGAGGAAAAAGTCAAATCGGTCAGCGGTTTATCGCTCATCATTCCGTCTTCTTGAGGCGCCTGGAGTGGCCCGGGCGCGGCTTGCATCGATTCCGGCAGCGTCGCAAACTGCGGCCCTTGCACCGGACAGCGCGGCTTCAGACAGTGGCTTGATTCCGCCGCGCAATGCCCCAGTTTACCGCAATGTGGCGGCCGGCCCCGGTTCCGGGTCCGGCCCGGGTTCCCAGGAGACCAAAGTGAGCGACAAGGTTCTACATGTCGGCGAAGCCGACTTCGATAACGCCGTCCTGCAATCGGGCGAGCCGGTGCTGGTGGATTTCTGGGCCGAATGGTGCGGCCCGTGCAAGATGATCGCCCCGGTGCTGGACGAGCTGGCCAGCGCCTACGACGGCAAGCTGAAGGTGGCCAAGGTGAACGTGGACGAGAACCGCGCCCTGGCCGTGAAGTACCACGTGCGTTCGATCCCGATGCTGCTGCTGTTTAAGGACGGCCAGGTCCAGGCCTCGCAGATCGGCGCGGTCGGCAAGGGCCAGCTGACCCAGATGATCGACAAGAGCCTGGGCGGCGCGGTCGCCTGAGGCTTGACCCTGCGGCTCCGCCCGGCCAAGCCGGACGGAGCCTGCCGGCACCCTGCCGGCACTTGAATCATGCGGCCGCCAGCCGCTTGCGCGCCTCGATGGGGCGGTGTTAACGTCAGCCCATCCGGCCGCCTTGCGTGTGCCGCACCCCGCTGGAAACTCCCTCCAGACTCCCCGACCACCCCTAAGCTCGCCCCTCTGCCGGGCGCTCGCATATACAAGCGAGGAATCAAGCACTTGTCCGAGAATACTCCTTCCGAAACCGGGAGCGTCGACGCCCCCGTCGAAAAGCGCGTGCGCAAGACCCGCGTGAGCAAGGCCGCCGCCGAAGGCGCCAGCGATAGCGCCCCGGCCACGCCGCAAACCGATCTGCCGTTGCCGCCGAGCCCGCCCGCCGAAGCGCCGCGCGCCGCCGCCACCGAAGCCCCGTCCGCCCCCGCGACGTCCTCCGCCCCTGCTGCCGAAGGCGGTGCAGGCGAGCCGCGCGAAGGTGGGCAGCAGCGCTTCAACCACCAGAACCAGAACAATCAGAACAACCAGCAGGGCCAGGGCGGCAACCGCCGCGACCGGTTCCGCAACCGCCGCGACCGCCAGCGCGAGCGCTACGAGAACGGCGGGATGCCGAACGAAGGCGGCGGCGAACACCAGAACCAGCCGCCGCGCCCGGCGCCGAACGTGCCCGAAGGCTTTCCGATCTACTCCCTGAGCGATCTGAAGCAGATGCCGGCGCAAAAGCTGCTGGACATCGCCGAGCAACTGAACATCCACGACGGCGTGGCCCGCGCCCGCAAGCAGGACGTGATTTTCGCGCTGCTGAAGGTGCTGACCCGCCACGGTGACGGCGTGGCCGCCGACGGCGTGCTGGAAATCCTGCCGGACGGCTTCGGCTTCCTGCGCGCGGCCGAAGCCAGCTACCTGGCCGGCCCGGACGACACCTACATCTCGCCCAGCCAGATCCGCCGCTTCAACCTGCGTACCGGCGACTACCTGTCCGGGCGCATCCGCTTCCCGAAGGACGGCGAGCGCTACTTCGCGCTGTCCACGATCGACACGATCAACGGCGAGCCGCTGGAAGCGTCCAAGAACAAGGTGCTGTTCGAGAACCTGACCCCGCTGTTCCCGCGCAAGCGCTTCACGCTGGAACGCGGCAACGGGTCCTCCGAAGACATCGCCGGCCGCATCCTCGACCTGATGGCCCCGCAGGGCAAGGGACAGCGCGCGCTGATCGTCTCGCCGCCCAAGGCCGGCAAGACGATGATGATGCAGCAGATCGCCACGGCGATCACGACCAACCACCCGGACGTGCACATGATCGTGCTGCTCATCGACGAGCGTCCGGAAGAAGTGACGGAAATGCAGCGCACCGTGCGCGGCGAGGTCATCAGTTCGACCTTCGACGAGCCGGCCGCGCGCCACGTGCAGGTCGCCGAGATGGTGATCGAGCGGGCCAAGCGCCTGGTCGAGCACAAGAAGGACGTGGTGATCCTGCTTGACTCGATCACCCGCCTGGCGCGCGCCTACAACAACGTCGTGCCCAGCTCCGGCAAGGTGCTGACCGGCGGCGTGGACGCCAACGCCCTGCACCGTCCGAAGCGTTTCTTCGGCGCGGCGCGCAACGTCGAGGAAGGCGGTTCGCTGACCATCATCGCCACCGCGCTGGTCGAGACCGGCTCGAAGATGGACGAAGTGATCTACGAAGAGTTCAAGGGCACCGGCAACAGCGAAGTGCACCTGAACCGCCGCATCACCGAGAAGCGCGTCTACCCGGCGATCGACATCAACCGCTCGGGCACGCGCCGCGAGGACCTGCTCATCGAGCCGGAGCTGCTGCAGAAGATCTGGATCCTGCGCAAGCTGCTGCACCCGATGGACGAAATCGCCGCGATGGAATTCCTGCTCGACAAGATGAAGAGCACCAAGTCCAACGACGAGTTCTTCAATTCGATGAAGCGCTGAGTCGACACAGGACGCCGCAAACAGAACGCCCCGCTTTCGCGGGGCGTTTTTTTGTCGGGCCGCCGAAAGTGTCAGCCGCCCTGCAGTGGGGTCAGCAGCTTCGGCGCATGGCTGTCGGCCATATAGACCCCACCCTCGACCAGGGTGTCGGGCGCGATATCGGTCGACCTGCTTTCATCACGCCACGGCACAGGCTGGCGCGGGCCGGGGATGTAGCTCACCCACTTGCCGTAGTCGCTTTCGCTCGGGCCCCTGTCCAGCGAATAACTGACCGGGATGCGCACGCTCCAGTAAGGTTTGGCGGCCGCCTCGCCCTCGGTGGGCACGCGGAAGCGCCATTGCCGGGACGCGGCGACGGCGCTGTCAGCGAACAACTTGCGGAATCGGTTCATCTCGCCCTCGCTGGCGATCACGCGCAGGTTCACCTGCTCGGCCACGATATCCTCCACGCGGCCATCGCGCCCCACCTTCACGGCAAGGTAGACGGTACCGGCGGCACCGGACCGGAAGGCATCGCTTGGATAGCTCGGCGGATCCAGCTTTTCATACGCCACCGATTGCGGGTCCTTGGCGTCATAGCGCTCGAAGTTCACCCCACGCAACGCAATCTCGTAACGATCTCCTTCCAGCTTCCGGGCCACCACGCGAAGGCGCATGGGCGCGATCGCGGGAACGGCCTGGCCGTCGCGCTGGATCGACTGGAATCTCCATTGCAGCGCATTGTCGCGCACCATCTTGACCACGCCGCCCGGCAGCTGATCTTCCTTCTTGAGGTCCAGGTGCGAGACAGAACCATCGGTCTCGATGTAGACCTCGCCCTCCACCAGCAAGCTGGACTCGATCTGCTTGCGCACGCTACCCGGGCCGGCGCCCGACGCGCCCTGCGCCGGCGAAGCCGCCAGCGTGCCGCCCAGTACCGAGGCCAGTGCCAGCATGCGGATCACCTTCATCATCACCACGCTCCTTGAGGTTGACGTACAACGATTACACCGCAGTGCCGCGCGGCGCGCAAACCTCACGCCAACCGCAACCGCTCCGCATAAGGCGGCGTATCCGGATAATCGTCCTCGCGCAGCCGTGCCTGCAGGTCGCGCCACCAGCGGGGGTCGAACAGCTCGCCATGATGCACGCGCACCGCTTCGAGCATCTGCGCCGGCAGCCCCATGAACAGCGGGAAGCGCTCGGGGAACACATCGTGCGGGCCCACATGGAACCAAGGCTCGGCGGCCATCTGCTCCTCGTAGGTGGTCGCCTGCGGCCAGTCGCGGAACTCGCAGTCGGTGACCAGGCACAGCTCGTCGTAGTCGTAGAACACGGCACGCTGGTGGCGGGTGATGCCGAAGTTCTTTAGCAGCATGTCGCCGGGAAATATGTTGTTGCGCGCCATGTCCTTGATCGCCTGCGCATAGTCGAGCGCGGCGGCACGCGCCGGTTCGGGCAGCTGCTCGCGCAGGTACAGGTTGAGCGGGCGCAGGCGGCGCTGGATGTAGCACAGGTCGAAGATCAGGTCCTCGCCCTCCTCGCTCACGCTCAGCGCGCAGGTCTCGCGCAGTTCGCGCAGCAGCGGTTCGGCAAAGCGCTCACGGGGAAAGCGCAGGAACCGATAGGGCTGCGCATCAAGCAGGCGGCCGATGCGGTCGAGCTGGAACACCAGCTCATACTTCCCCTCCACCTCGGCACGGCTCATCTTCTTCGGGTAGGCGAATCGGTCGCGGATCAGCTTGAATACCAGCGGATAGCTGGGCAGCGTGAACACCGCCATCACCATGCCGGGGGTGCCTTCCGCCTGCACCAGCTGCTCGTGCGGCTGCGCCTCGAAGTGGCGGAAGAACGTGCGGTAACGCTCGGTCTTGCCCTGCTTGGCACGGCCGAGCATGGTGTACAGCTCGTCGATCGGCTTGTGCGTCAACAGGCTGCGCAGGAACACCACCGCATCGCCCACGGTCGGCAGGTCGGCCTGGAAGTAGCTGCGGGAATTGCTGAAAAGCTGCGCCACGTCGCTGCGCCGGGTCAGCACGGCTTCCGCGCGCAGCCCGGCGTCATCGTTCACCAGTGCGATCACGCAAGGCGAGAAGCGGTGCTCGCCGAATACGCGGCCCACCAGATAGGCACGGCGCTCGCGATAGAACACGGTGTCCAGCAGTTCGATCCCCCGCACAGGATGCTCACCCCAATGCGCGAGGTCGTCGTGCAGGCGCACCGCGATGGCCGCCGCGCAACGCGTGCGATGCGCATAGGGCACGCCGAACGGATAGTCGCCGAGCACGCGCATCAACACCTCGGTCAACCGACCGGGCGATACCGCATAGCTGTGATGCGCCACCGGGTGGGTGATGGCGTCGGTCGGCTCGATGTCGAGCGCGACGAACTCGATGTGCGAATCCACGCCCTGCGTGCGGAAGTATCGCCGCGTCAGCGTGTTGTAGAAGGTCTTGTAGAGTTCCTGGTCGATCAGGCCGGCCAGCAGCGTGGTGTACTGCTCGCGCGCGCGAATCCACAGCGCGCGATCGTGCGCCTGCCCCATCAGCACCGCGCGAAGGCGCAGCATGCACTCGCCGATGCACTGGTCGTACAACGCGATGCGCGCGACCGCATCGTCGCGCGCGGCCGTCCAATCGCGGGTCTCGAAGCGCAGTTTTGCGCGGCGGGTGATCTCGGCAAAGCGCGCGTGGTAATCCTCGAAGGCATCGAAGACCGCCCGGCCGATGGCTTCGGCACGGCGTTCGGACTGTGGCGTCGACAAGACGGTGGACATGCCGGCAGTGTACTCAGCGTCGCCGGGGCGCGCGGCTTGCCCGGCCTGCGGCGGGCAGCGCCAGCGCCTTGTCGGTGTCGCGCACGTGCGCGGCGGCCTGCTCCAGCAGCCAGGCGCGGAACTGCCCGAAGCCGCGATGGGTGGCGGAGCGCGCCGGGTGCACGAGGTAGTGCGAGTAGTTCGTCTTGAGCCGGTGCGCAGACAACGGTACCAACTGGCCGGAGTCGATGAGCAGCCGCGCGCGCGTCACCCGGCCCAGCGCGACACCAACACCGTCCAGCGCGGCGCGGTGGTGGGATTCGGAGTCGTCGAGGAAGGCAACGTAGCGGCTGGGCGGCGCCTCGCCGGCCAGCTCGAACCAGCTGTTCCACTGGCCGTCGGGGTCGCCCAGCAGCGGCCATTGCGACAGCGGCTGGGCGGCCACCCCGCCCATGCGCTGTACCAGCGCGGGGCTGGCCATCGGCACCAGCCATTCGTCGAACAGCGGCTCGGCGGTGACCCCGGGCCAGCGGCCATGGCCGACCCGCATCGCCGCATCCACCTGCAGCTCGCGTTCGAAATCCACCACGCGCTCGCTGGAAAGCAGGCTGATCTCGACTTTGGGATGTGCGGCGAAGAACTGTCCAAGGCGTGGCACCAGCCACGCCGAGGCCATCGAAGGCGTAATGCTGAGGGTGAGGACATCGTCGCGTCTTGCAGCGAACGGCTGCACTTCGCGGGCAATGGCATCCAGGTGCGGGGCGATGCGCTCCAGCAGGCGCTGCCCTTCGGGCGTGGGCACCACGCCGCGCGGATGGCGACGCAACAGCGGGTAGCCCAACCGCTCTTCCAGCGTGCGCATCTGGTGGCTGAGCGCGCTGACGGTCAGGTGCATGGCCTCGGCCGCGCGCGACAGGTTGCCCAGCCTCGCGGCGGTGACGAAACCCTGCAGGGCGTGCAACGGCGGTCTGGACATGGTTCCGGCCTTGAAATGGATTCAACCCTGGCTTGCGAAAGGCTCGCTTTTCGCCCTGCCAGATTGCGCCCAACATCAATTCCACTCAAGTGGAGGCACGGACATGCGCATCTTCAACGACCTGTTGTTCCACCATGGCTTCGTCACCAACGAAGAACTGGCCCGCCAGTTGGCACCGGGCGATGCCTTCTCCCCGCCCCCGCCCGCGACGCGGGGCGCCACCCACCCGCACAAGCATCCGCGTGCGCAGGTGCGTGCGCGGCAGGCCCGGCTGGTGCGGGTGCTCACCGCGCTTTCGCCGTTCCGGTGAAGGCACACAGCAAAACGCCCCGTGTCCTGGGACACGGGGCGCTTCATGCAAGGGCGGCGCGAGCTACGCCGCCATCGCTCAGGCCTTCAACGTCGCCAGTGCGTCGTTGAACGTCTGGCTCGGGCGCATCGCCGCGGCCACCTTGCCCAGGTCCGGGCGGTAGTAGCCGCCGATATCGACCGGCTTGCCCTGCACGCCATTGAGCTCGGCGACGATCTTCTGCTCGTTGTCGGCCAGCAGTTGGGCCAGCGGCGCGAACTTGGCCTTCAGCGCGGCATCCTCGTCCTGGTTCGCCAGCGCCTGCGCCCAGTACAGGGCCAGGTAGAAGTGGCTGCCACGGTTGTCGATCTCGCCGACCTTGCGCGCGGGCGACTTGTTGTTGTCCAGGATCTGCCCGTTGGCCGCGTCCAGCGCCTTGGCCAGCACCTTCGCCGATGCGTTGTCGTAGCGGTTGCCCAGGTGTTCCAGCGACGCAGCCAGCGCCAGGAACTCGCCCAGCGAATCCCAGCGCAGGTAGTCCTCTTCGGTGAACTGCTGCACGTGCTTGGGTGCCGAACCACCGGCACCGGTCTCGAACAGGCCGCCGCCCGCCATCAGCGGCACGATGGAGAGCATCTTGGCGCTGGTGCCGAGCTCCATGATCGGGAACAGGTCGGTGAGGTAATCGCGCAGCACGTTGCCGGTGACGGAGATGGTGTCCTCGCCCTTGCGGATGCGCTCAAGCGACACCTTCGTGGCCTCCACCGGCGGCAGGATGCGGATGTCCAGGCCCGTGGTGTCATGGTCCTTCAGGTACTGCTCGACCTTGGCAATCACCTGCGCGTCGTGCGCGCGTGCCTTGTCCAGCCAGAACACGGCCGGGGTGGCGCTCAGGCGGGCACGCTCCACGGCCAGCTTGACCCAGTCCTGGATCGGCGCGTCCTTGGTCTGGCACATGCGCCAGATGTCGCCGGCTTCCACGGCATGCTCGAACACGACCTTGCCCTGCTCATCGAGTACCTGCACGGTGCCGGCGGCCGGAAGGATGAAGGTCTTGTCGTGCGAGCCATATTCCTCGGCCTTCTGCGCCATCAGGCCCACGTTCGGAACGCTGCCCATGGTGGCCGGGTCGAATGCACCGTGCGCCTTGCAGTCCTCGATGACGGCCTGGTAGACACCGGCGTAGCAGCGGTCCGGGATCACCGCCTTGGTGTCCTGCAGCTTGCCTTCGGCGTTCCACATCTGGCCGGAGTCGCGGATCATCGCCGGCATCGAGGCATCGACGATCACGTCGCTCGGCACGTGCAGGTTGGTGATGCCCTTGTCCGAATTGACCATCGCCACGCCCGGGCGCTGCGCATACTCGGCGGCGATGTCTGCCTTGATCTGTTCCTGCTGGTCCGCCGGCAGGCTGCCGATGCGCGCGTACAGGTCACCGATGCCATTGTTGGCGTCGAAGCCGACCGACTTCAGTGCCTCGGCATGCTTGGCCAGCACGTCGCGGTAGAACTCGCCCACCACGATGCCGAACATCACCGGGTCGGAGACCTTCATCATGGTCGCCTTCAGGTGCAGCGAGAACAGCACGCCCTGCGACTTGGCGTCGGCGATCTGCGCGTCAATGAAGCTCGCCAGCGCCTTGCGGCTCATCAGCGCGGCGTCGACGATCTCCCCGGCCTTCACCGCCACCTTGTCCTTGAGCACGGTGGTCTGGCCGTCCTCTCCGACCAGCACGATCTTCAGCGCACCGGCCGCCGGCAAGGTCGCCGACTTCTCGCTGCCGAAGAAGTCGCCGCTTTCCATGTGCGCGACATGCGACTTCGATTCGCTGCTCCACTTGCCCATGCGATGGGGGTGCTTGCGCGCGTAGTTCTTCACCGACAGCGGCGCGCGGCGGTCCGAATTGCCCTCGCGCAGCACCGGGTTCACCGCACTGCCCTTGACGCGGTCATAGCGCGCCTTGATGTCGCGCTCCTTGTCGTCCTTCGGCACGTCGGGGTACTCGGGCAGCTTGAAGCCCTGCGCCTGCAGTTCCTTGATGGCCGCCAGCAGCTGCGGCACCGAGGCACTGATGTTGGGCAGCTTGATGATGTTCGCCTCCGGCGTGGTCGCCAGTTCGCCCAGCTCGGCGAGGTCGTCGGCGGTCTTGTGCGCGGCGTCGAGGAAATCCGGGAACTGCGAGAGGATGCGCGCGGCCAGCGAGATGTCGCGCGTCTCCACCACGATGCCCGCGGTATCGGTATAGGCGTCGATGATCGGCAGCAGGGACTGGGTCGCGAGGTACGGCGCCTCGTCCGTGAGGGTGTAGAGGATCTTCGGGGTGTTCGACATGATCAGCGTGACTCGGTTCTGCTTCGGGAGGGGGCACCGGGGCCGGACGAAGGCAGGCGCGCCGCATCACAGTCCGCTGCGCGCTCGTGCCGGAAGACGACGTCGGGAATCACCGGGCAATCGCTGCATTGTCGCCGTTTGGCGGCGCCCGGGCAAAGCCGGCCGTTACGGGCCGCTGTGTCCCATCGCGATACGCGCCCGCACGGTCGCCACCCGGGACAGATGGTTTCCAGGCGAACGATTGGCCCATAAAAAAGGGCGCAGCTTTCGCTGCGCCCCACGTGCATCGTCCCGCCGGGAGAGAGTCGGCGGGCGCGCTTGCCCGGCTTACTTCACTTCGAACGTCTGCGGCATGCCCGCCGCCTGCCCGTCGACGCTGGCCTGCGCGGTGTACGTGCCCGCCGGCCAGCCGTTGGCATTGGTGAATTCGACATTGGTGGTTTCGGCGCCCGTCGTGTTGAGCGTGGCGCTCTGCTCACCTGCCACCTGGCCGTCCTGGAAGGTCAGTTTGACGCCCAGGTTGGCGCCGCTGGCGGCACCCTCGGTCTTCACCGAGACGATGATCTTGTCCTTGGTGCCGAGCGTGGCGACGGGCGCAACGCTCTTGTCGGCCGCCGCGGTGTTGCCCACGGTGACGCTGCTGACGGTGACCGCGGCCGCCGCGGGTGCCGCTGCCGGCGCTGGCGTGGTCGCGGCGGGCTCGGCAGCCGGCGGCGGGGCCGCCATCTCGCTGGTGTCTTCCTTCTTCTTGCAGCCGGCCAGGGCCAGGCTGGCAGCCAGGCCGATGATCAACGTGCGGGAAAGGGTCTGGGCGTTCGACATGGAAATCCTCCGGTGTTCGATGGCGTGCGCGGGGCGCGGTTGAATGACGGCTCAGGACTTGGCGGGCAGGCGCAGGGTCTGCCCGGGGAAAATCTTGTCCGGGTCGTCCAGCACGTCGCGGTTGGCCTGGAAAATCTTCTGCCAGGCATTGGCGTCGCCGTAGTGCTGCTTGGCGATCTTCGACAGCGAATCGCCCTTCTGCACGGTGTATGACTGTTCGCCTACGATTTCCGCAGTGCTGTCCACCTTGGCGGTGACGCCGGAGAAGTCGGCCTTAGGCACGACTTCGGCGGTGCTGTCGACCTTGGCGGTAACGCCGGAGAAATCGGCTTTCTTTTCGTTGCTGGTCATGGGCAGGTTCCGTGATGCCTCATCTTGGGATCACGGTTGCACGGCAAACGTTAAAAGCGTATCGCGCCAGCGTGAAACCAGCGCATGTCCTCTGAGGCGGGGCGTTATTGCCGCGCGTCGCGACGTGCGAACGGTGCCGGCGCGCCCGGCGTGGCTCGCCAGGGATTGATGTCCAGCCCGCCGCGCCGCGTGTAGCGTGCCTCCACCACCAGCCATTGCGGCTGGCAGCAGCGCGAGACGTCGTGGAAGATCCGCTCCACGCACTGCTCGTGGAACTCGGCGTGGTCGCGATAGCTCACCAGGTAGCGCAGCAGCCCCTCGGCATCGATGGGCGCACCGCGATAGCGCAGCGTCACGCTCGCCCAGTCCGGCTGCCCGGTGACCGGGCAATTGGATTTCAGCAATGCGGACGCCAGCGTCTCCTCCACGGCCTCGCCGGACCGCGTACGCAGGTGGCCGGCGTTGGGCGGGCCGTAGTCGTCGATGCTGACGTCCAGGCCGTCGATGCTGTACTCGGCGGCGTCTTCCACGATCGGCGGCAGGCCGAACTCCACGCTGACCGGCGCGCCGGCGCGCGCGGACAGGTCGGTGGCGATGCATTCGCGCACCGCCGCCGGGCTGTTGAATCGCGTGCTGTTGAGCGAATTGAGGTAGAGCTTGAGGGACTTGGATTCGACCAGGTTCGGCGAGTCGCTGGGTACATGCACGGTGGCGGTGGCCACGCAGGGCTTGCCCTGCGCATCGAGCCAGCCGAGCTCATAGGCATGCCAGCGGTCCAGGCCGACGAACGGCAGCGCCGCCGGGTCGATGCCGATGGCTTCGCGGCTGGGCAGGCGCGGGATCGGGAACAGCAACGAGGGGTCGTAGCGGGTCGGGTAGGCGACCTCGCGCCCGAGGCTGGAATCGGCAGGGGTGTTCATGCCGGCATTTTACGCCTGGGGCGCTGAATCCCCCCGCCGCGCCGGGCAGCTTCGGCCGGGCCGCCACGCGCCCGGCCGAATCATTCAGTCAGCCCTGTGGCCCGCCGTGGAGGTAATCCAGCGAGACCTGCAGCAGCGAGCGCAAGCCGATGTCCAGCGACTTCTCGTCCAGCAGGAACTTCGGCGAGTGGTTGCTCGGCGCAGTGGCCGGGTCGATGCCGGCGCTGGTGGAACCGACGAAGAAGAACATCCCGGGCACTTCGCGCGCATAGAAGGAGAAATCCTCGGCCCCCATCTGCAGCGGCGGCTCGTAGACGTTGCCGGCGCCCACCACGGCCTGCAGGCTGGGCAGCATCCTGGCGGTCAGCGCCGGGTCGTTGATGGTGGCCGGGTTGCCGTCCTGGTCGGGCACCTGGGCCTCGGCACGGGCACCGTGGGCGGCAGCGGTGTGCTCGGCGACGTTCTTCAGGTCGGCGAAGATCTTCTGCCGCATGCCTTCGTCGAAGGTGCGGATGGTGCCCACCATCTCCACCTCGTCGGGGATGATGTTGTAGCGGATGCCGCCCTTGATCGCCCCGAAGCTCACCACCGCCGGCTGCTTGGCGATGTTGGCCTGGCGGCTGACCACCGTCTGCGCGGCGCTGATGAGGTCGGCGCTGGCGACAATGGGGTCGATGCCGTTCCACGGCGCCGAACCATGGGTCTGGCGGCCGATCACCTTGATGTTGAAGCGGTCCGAGGCTGCCATCAGCGGGCCGCCGCGCACGGCGATCTGACCGGCCTGGACGCTGGAGAACACGTGCAGGCCGAACACCGCCTCCGGCTTGAAGTCGGCGAACAGGCCTTCCTTGAGCATCAGCGAGGCGCCGCCTTCCTCGTTGCCCGGCGCGCCTTCCTCGGAGGGCTGGAAGATCAGCATCACCTGGCCGGGCAGCTGCGCCTTCATCGCCACCAGGGCGTCGGCCACGCCAAGCAGGATGGCGGTGTGTGCATCGTGGCCGCATGCGTGCATCACGCCGACCGGCTCGCCGCGGTATTCGGCCTTCACCTTCGAGGCGAACGGCAGGCCGGTCTGCTCGGTCACCGGCAGGGCGTCCATGTCCGCGCGCAGGGCGATCTTCGGGCCCGGCAGGCCACCTTCGATGATCGCCACCACGCCGTGGTGGGCGATGCCCACGCGCGGCTTCAGCCCGAGCTTGCGCAGGTGCGCGGCGACCTGCGCCGAGGTGCGCTCCTCGCGGTTGGACAGTTCCGGATGTTCGTGGAAATCGCGACGCCAGCTGACCACCTGGGCCTGCAGCTTGGCGGCAGCGGCGGTGACCTCGGGGCGTTCGCCGGGCGCGGCCACGGCCATCCAGGGGAGCGTCAGCAGCAGGGCACCGGCCCAAACACGCGGGTGGGGCATCACGAATCCTCGAAGGGGTGGAAACCCACAATCTAATGCAGCGCGGCCCGGCGCACACGCCAAGCCGGTCAACCGATGGCCTTCCCGTGCGTTGCAGGGGCTATCGGCGGCATGAACCAATGCGTCGGGCCACGGTCTGACTGGCCCGTCAGTCATGGTCCAATCGCCATGGTCCGGCGATAAGCTTGCCGGCTTGCCGGGCAGCCCCCGCCCCCTACCGCCTCAGGAGTTGTCGAATGTCGCGTTTCTGGAAGATCTCGCTGCTCGTGGTGGCAGTGGTCGTGGTGCTGGCCATTGGCGCGCGCATGCTGCGGGGAGGGCACGAGGGACGCGGCCAGGGCCGGCCGGGCGCCGAGCAGGCACAGGGTGGCGATGCCGGCCAGGACAACGGTCCGGTGCCGGTGACCGCGGTGCCGGCCACTACCCGGGACGTGCCGGTCTATGCCAACGCGCTGGGCACGGTCACCGCCTTGAACACCGTCACGGTGAACCCGCAGGTCGGCGGCCAGCTGCTGAGCATCAATTTCAAGGAAGGCCAGGAAGTGAAGAAGGGCCAGCTGCTCGCGCAGATCGACCCGCGCACCTTGCAGGCCAGCTATGACGAGGCCGCCGCGGCCAAGCGCCAGAACCAGGCGCTGCTGGCCACCGCGCGCTCCAACTTCGCCCGCTCCAGCGCGCCGGAGTACCAGCAGTACGTGTCCAAGACCGACCTGGACACCCAGCGCAACCAGGTCGCGCAGTACGAGGCGGCGGTGGCGGCCAACGATGCCTCCATGCGCGCCGCGCAGGTGCAGCTGCAGTACACCCGCATCACCGCGCCGATCGACGGCATCGCCGGCATCCGCGGCGTGGACGTGGGCAACATCGTCAGCACCAGCACGGCGATCGTCACCCTGACCCAGATCCACCCGATCTACGTCTCCTTCAACCTGCCCGAGCGTCAGCTCACCGCGGTGCGCGAAGGCCAGGCGCAGGCACCGCTGGCCGTGGCCGCGCTGGACCGCGGCGACGCGCACGTGATCAGCGACGCCGGCAAGCTGGACGTGATCGACAACCGCATCTCCGCCGACAGCGGCACCTTCGGCGCGCGCGCGATCTTCGACAACGCCGACAACACGCTGTGGCCGGGCCAGTTCGTCAACGTTCGCCTGCAGCTGCGCACCATCCCCGGCGGCATCGTGGTGCCGGCACAGGCGGTGCAGCGCGGCCCGGACGGCGACTATGTCTATGTCGTGCAGGCCGACAACACCGTGCAGATGCAGACGGTCAAGCAGGGCGTGGAGGTGGACGACAGCCACGTGCAGATCGCCAGCGGCCTGAAGGCCGGCCAGAAGGTGGTGACCGAGGGCCAGTTCCGCCTCAAGCCGGGCAGCAAGGTGCAGGCGCTGGCGCCGGGCGAGACCCCCGCCCCGCCGACCGAAGCCGAATTGAAGGCCGCGGCGGGCAAGAACCGCGGGGGTGGCGGGCGCCGCGGCGGCGGCCCGCGCTGATCCATTGAACGACCGGGACGGCGGCGCGCCGTCGTTCCCGCCTCACCGGCGCGATGCACGCGCCGGTCTGTTCCACCGACAACGAACCACAGCAGGAGAGCCGCGTGGGCTTCTCGACGATCTTCATCCGCCGCCCCATCGCCACCTCGCTGCTGATGGCGGGCGTGTTGCTGCTGGGTATCCTCGGCTACCGCCAACTGCCCGTGTCGGCGTTGCCGGAAATCGATGCACCCAGCCTGGTGGTCACCACCCAGTACCCGGGTGCCAACGCCTCGACCATGGCCTCGCTGGTCACCACGCCGCTGGAGCGCCAGTTCGGCCAGATCTCCGGCCTGGACATGATGACCTCCGACTCCTCGGCCGGCCTGTCCACGATCATCCTGCAGTTCTCCAACGACCGGGACATCGACATCGCCGCGCAGGACGTGCAGGCGGCGATCCGCCAGGCCACCCTGCCTTCCTCGCTGCCCTACCAGCCGGTCTACAACCGGGTGAACCCGGCCGATGCGGCGATCATCACCCTCAAGCTCACTTCCGACACGCTGCCGCTGCGCGAGATCAACCGCTACGCGGACGCGATCCTGGCCCAGCGCCTGTCGCAGGTGCAGGGCGTGGGCCTGGTGTCCATTGCCGGCAACGTGCGCCCGGCCGTGCGCATCCAGGTCAACCCGGCGCAGCTGTCGAACATGGGCCTGACCATGGAATCGCTGCGCAGCGCGCTGACGCAGACCAACGTGTCCGCGCCGAAGGGCTCGCTCAACGGCAAGACACAGTCCTACAGCATCGGGACCAACGACCAGCTCACCAACGCGGCCGAATACCAGGACACCATCATCAGCTACCAGAACGGCGCGCCGGTCCGGCTGCGCGACGTGGCCTCGGTGGTCGATGGCGTGGAGAACGACCAGCTCTCGGCCTGGGCCGACGGCAAGCAGGCGGTGCTGCTGGAGATCCGCCGCCAGCCGGGCGCCAACATCGTGCAGACCGTCGAGCAGGTGCGCGCGATCCTGCCGCAGCTGCAGGCGGTGCTGCCGGCCGACGTGCACCTGGAGGTGTTCTCCGATCGCACCGAGACCATCCGCGCCTCCGTGCATGAAGTGAAGTTCACCCTGATCCTGACCATCGGCCTGGTGGTGGCGGTGATCTTCGTGTTCCTGCGCCGCCTGTGGGCCACGATCATTCCCTCCGTCGCCGTGCCGCTGTCGCTGGCCGGCACGTTCGGCGTGATGGCATTCGCGGGCATGTCGCTGGACAACCTCTCGCTGATGGCGCTGGTGGTGGCCACCGGCTTCGTGGTGGACGACGCGATCGTGATGATCGAGAACATCGTGCGCTACATCGAGCAGGGCATGGACGGCAAGGAAGCGGCCGAAACCGGCGCGCGCCAGATCGGCTTCACCGTGCTTTCGCTCACCGTCTCGCTGGTGGCCGTGTTCCTGCCGCTGATCCTGATGCCGGGCGTGACCGGGCGCCTGTTCCACGAGTTCGCCTGGGTGCTGTCCATCGCGGTGGTCATCTCGATGGTGGTCTCGTTGACGCTGACCCCGATGATGTGCGCCTACCTGCTCAAGCCCGACGCCCTGCCCGAGGGCGAAGACGCGCACGAACGCGCGGCGGCCGCCGGCAAGACCAACCTGTGGACGCGCACGGTGGCGCTGTACGAGCGCACGCTGGACTGGGTGCTGGACCACCAGCCGCTGACGCTGGGCGTGGCGATCGGCGCGGTCGCGCTGACGGTCATCCTGTACGTCGTCATCCCCAAGGGCCTGCTGCCCGAACAGGACACCGGCCTGATCACCGGCGTGGTGCAGGCCGACCAGAACGTCGCCTTCCCGCAGATGGAGCAGCGCACCCAGGCGGTGGCCGAGGCATTGCGCAAGGACCCGGCGGTGGCCGGCGTGGCCGCGTTCATCGGCGCGGGCACGATGAACCCGACGCTCAACCAGGGCCAGTTGTCGATCGTGCTCAAGACGCGCGGCGACCGCGATGCGCTGGAGGACATCCTGCCGCGCCTGCAGAAGGCCGTGTCCGGGATTCCCGGCGTGGCGCTGTACCTCAAGCCGGTGCAGGACGTGACGCTCGATACCCGGGTGGCTGCCACCGAGTACCAGTATTCGCTGTCCAGCGTCGACAGCGCCGAACTGTCGCAGTGGGCGACGAAGATGACCCAGGCGCTGCGCCAGCTGCCCGAGCTGGCCGATGTCGACAACAACCTGGCCAACGAGGGCCGGGCGCTGGAGATCAACATCGACCGCGACAAGGCCAGCATGCTGGGCGTGCCGATGCAGACCATCGACGACACGCTCTACGACAGCTTCGGCCAGCGCCAGATCTCCACCATCTTCACCGAGCTCAACCAGTACCGGGTGGTACTGGAAGTGGCGCCGGAATTCCGCACCAGCACCGCACTGATGAACCAGCTGGCGGTGGCCAGCAACGGCAGCGGCGCGCTCACCGGCACCAACGCCACCAGCTTCGGCCAGGTGACCTCCTCCAACTCTTCCACCGCCACCGGCATCGGCAACCAGAACACCGGCATCACCGTCGGCGCCGGCAGCATCATCCCGCTTTCGGCGCTGGCCGAGGCAAAGGTGACCAACACGCCGCTGGTGGTGAGCCACCAGCAGCAGCTGCCGGCGGTCACCATCTCGTTCAACCTGGCACCGGGCTACTCGCTGTCGCAGGCCGTCGCGGCGATCGACCGCGTTGCCACCGACCTGCAGGTGCCTTCGCAGGTGCACGCGCAGTTCATCGGCAAGGCCGCCGAGTTCACCGGCAGCCAGACCGATGTCGTGTGGCTGCTGCTGGCCTCCATCGTGCTGATCTACATCGTGCTGGGCGTGCTGTACGAGAGCTACATCCACCCGCTGACGATCATCTCCACCCTGCCGCCGGCCGGCGTGGGCGCGCTGCTGGCATTGATGATGTGCGGCCTGAGCCTGTCGGTGGACGGCATCGTGGGCATCGTGCTGCTGATCGGCATCGTGAAGAAGAACGCGATCATGATGATCGACTTCGCCATCGAGGCCCGGCGCGCCGGCGCCAGCGCGCACGACGCGATCCGCCGCGCCTGCCTGCTGCGCTTCCGCCCGATCATGATGACCACCGCCGCGGCCATGCTCGGCGCGCTGCCGCTGGCGCTGGGCACCGGCATCGGCTCGGAGCTGCGCCGCCCGCTGGGCATCTCCATCGTCGGCGGCCTGCTGCTCTCGCAGCTGGTGACGCTGTACACCACGCCGGTGATCTACCTGTACATGGAGCGCATGTCCGACCGCCTGCATGCCTGGCGCGAACGACGCGCCGCGCGCCACGACGGCAAGCCGGCGGCGGAGCGGGCATGAAGACGCAGGCACGGGCAACGGAGCGGCGCCCATGAATATCTCCGCTCCCTTCATCAAGCGCCCCATCGGCACCACGCTGCTGGCCTGCGGCCTGTTCGTGATCGGCCTGCTGTGCTACCTGCGCCTGGGCGTGGCGGCGCTGCCGAACATCCAGATCCCGGTGATCTTCGTCCATGCCACGCAGTCCGGCACGGACGCCAGCACGATGGCCTCCACGGTCACCGCGCCGCTGGAACGCCACCTCGGCCAGGTGCCGGGCATCGACCGCATGCGCTCCTCCAGTTCGGAGAACAGCAGCATGGTGTTCATGGTGTTCCAGAGCAACGTGGACATCGACTCGGCCGCGCAGGACGTGCAGACGGCGATCAACGCCGCGCAGGCCGACCTGCCCTCGGGCCTGGGCACGCCGATGTACCAGAAGGCGAACCCGAACGACGACCCGGTCATCGCCATCGCGCTGACCTCGCAGACGCAGTCGGCCGATGAGCTGTACAACGTGGCCGACTCGCTGCTTGCCCAGCGCCTGCGCCAGATCAACGGCGTGGCCTCGGTGGACATCGCCGGCGCGTCCACCCCGGCGGTGCGCGTGGACGTGGACATGCGCGCGCTCAACGCGCTGGGGCTGACCCCGGACGACCTGCGCAACGCCGTGCGTGCGGCCAACGTCACCTCGCCGACCGGCTTCCTGTCCGACGGCAAGAGCACGATGGCGATCATCGCCAACGACTCGGTCTCCAAGGCGGCCGACTTCGCCCAGCTCGCCATCGCCACCCAGTCCAACGGGCGGGTGATCCGCCTGAGCGACGTGGCCAACGTCTACGACGGCCAGCAGGACGCCTACCAGGCGGCCTGGTTCGACGGCAAACCGGCCGTGGTGATGTATGTGTTCACCCGCGCCGGCGCCAACATCGTCGAGACGGTGGACCGGGTGAAGGGCGCCATTCCCGAGCTGCGCACCTACCTGCACCCCGGCACGCGGATGACCGCGTATTTCGACCGCACCCCGACCATCCGCGCCTCGCTGGCCGAAGTGCAGATCACCCTGCTGATCTCGCTGGCGATGGTGGTGCTGACCATGGCGCTGTTCCTGCGCCGGCTGGCCCCCACGCTGATCGCCGCGGTCACCGTTCCGCTGTCGCTGGCTGGCTCGGCGCTGGTGATGTACGTGCTGGGCTTCACCCTCAACAACCTGAGCCTGCTGGCGCTGGTGATCGCCATCGGCTTCGTCGTCGACGATGCCATCGTGGTGATCGAGAACATCATGCGCCATCTCGACGAGGGCATGTCGCGCATGGACGCCGCGCTGGCCGGCGCGCGCGAGATCGGCTTCACCATCGTCTCGATCACCGCCTCGCTGGTGGCGGTGTTCATCCCGCTGCTGTTTGCCAGCGGCATGATCGGCGCGTTCTTCCGCGAGTTCACCGTCACCCTGGTGGCGGCGATCGTGGTCTCGATGCTGGTCTCGCTCACGCTCACGCCCGCGTTGTGCAGCCGCTTCCTGTCCGGCCATGCCGAGCCGGAAAAGCCCGGCCGCGTCGGCGCGTTCCTGGAGCGCATGCATGAAGGCAGCCTGCGCATCTACAGCAAGGCGCTGGACTTCTCGCTGCGCCACGCGCTGCTGATGTCGATCACCCCGCTGCTGCTGATCGTGGCGACGATCTTCCTGGCCGGCGCGGTGAAGAAGGGCAACTTCCCGCCGCAGGACACCGGCCTGATCTGGGGCCGCGCCAGTTCCAGCGCGACGGTGTCGTTCAACGACATGATCGAGCGCCAGCGCCGCATCACCGACATGCTGATGGCCGACCCGGCGGTGAAGATCGTCGGTGCGCGCCTGGGTTCAAGCCGCCAGGGCTCCAGCGCCTCGTTCAACATCGAGCTGAAGACCCGCGACGAGGGCCGCCGCGAGACCACCGACCAGGTGCTGGCCCGCCTGAGCGCCAAGGCCGACCGCTACCCGGACCTGGAACTGCGCCTGCGCGCCATCCAGGACCTGCCCAGCGACGGCGGCGGCGGTACCAGCCAGGGCGCGCAGTACAAGGTGTCGCTGCAGGGCAACGACCTGGCCCAGCTGCAGGAATGGCTGCCCAAGCTGCAGGCGGTGCTCAAGAAGAACCCGAAGCTGCGCGACGTCGGCACCGACGTGGACACCGCCGGCCTGCGCCAGAACATCGTGATCGACCGCGCCAAGGCCGCGCGCCTGGGCGTGTCCATCGGCGCCATCGATGGCGCGCTCTACGGCGCCTTCGGCCAGCGCTCGATCTCCACGATCTACTCGGACCTCAACCAGTACTCGGTGGTGGTCAATGCGCTGCCTTCGCAGACCGCCACCCCGGCGGCGCTGGACGAGGTGTACGTGCAGAGCAAGTCGGGCGAGATGATCCCGATCACCGCGGTGGCCTACCAGGTGCCCGGCCTGGCGCCGCCGCAGATCACGCACGACAACCAGTACACGACGATGGACCTGAGCTACAACCTCGCCCCGGGGGTCAGCACGGGCGAGGCGGACGCGATCATCGAGGCGGCGGTCAACGGCCTGCGCATGCCCGACGGCGTGCGCATCAGCGATGGCGGCGGCTTCAACGTGCAGCTCAACCCGAACTCGATGATCGTGCTGCTGCTGGCGGCCATCCTCACCGTGTACATCGTGCTGGGCATGCTCTACGAGAGCCTGATCCACCCGGTGACGATCCTCTCCACGCTGCCGGCCGCCGGCATGGGCGCGCTGCTGGCGCTGTTCGTGACCAACACCGAGCTGTCGGTGATTTCGATGATCGCGCTGGTGCTGCTGATCGGCATCGTGAAGAAGAACGCGATCATGATGATCGACTTCGCGCTGGTGGCGCAGCGCGAGCACGGCAAGTCGCCGCGCGAGGCGGCACGGGAGGCCTCGGTGGTGCGCTTCCGCCCGATCATGATGACCACGATGGTGGCCATCCTGGCGGCCCTGCCGCTGGCCATCGGCCTGGGCGAGGGCTCGGAGCTGCGCAGGCCGCTGGGTATCGCGATGATCGGCGGCCTGCTGATCTCGCAGAGCCTGACGCTGCTCAGCACGCCGGCGCTGTATGTGATTTTCTCCTGCCTGGCCGATCACTGGAAAAGCTGGCGCGCGCGGCGCCGCGGGAAAAGGGCGGCCCGGCGGGCCGCCGCGCAGGCGGTGGCCAAGCCGCAGCATTGAGGGAGAACGGGGCCGCTTGCGGCCCCGTCTGCTTTTCAGGCGCCGCATGGCGGATGCCGAAATCTTGTCGCGCCCCCGTGTCGATCCGGCCCATCCTCGTCCGTCGTCTGTACAAGCGGCCGGGAGTTCCCCGGCCTTCGCACCGAGGAAATCGACATGCGCGTGATGATGATCATGAAGGCCACCGCCGCCTCCGAGGCCGGCCAGATGCCCGGCGAGGCGTTGCTGGCGGCCATGGGGGCCTACAACGAGCAGCTGGTCGATGCCGGCGTGCTGCTCGCCGGCGAGGGCCTGCACCCCAGCGCCCGTGGCGCGCGGGTCCGCTTCGGCGGCGCTGTCCCGCAGGTGACCGATGGCCCGTTCGCCGAAACGAAGGAACTTGTCGCCGGCTTCTGGCTGCTTCAGGTGCGCTCCTTTGCCGAGGCCGTGGAATGGGCCCGGCGCATTCCCAATCCCGATGGCGAGACGTTCGAGGTCGAGCTGCGGCCCGTATTCGAGGCCGACGACTTCGGCGACGCCTTCACCCCCGAATTGCGTGCCCAGGAAGACCATCTGCGCGCCCGCATCGACCGCCAACCCTGACCCGGAGGACCATCCGATGAAAACCACGCCCTACCTCAGCTTCAACGGCGAATGCCGCCAGGCCTTCGAACGCTACAAGGAAATCTTCGGTGGCGAGACCTTCCAGATGACCTACGGGGAAGCCCCGCCACCGCCGGCCGATGCGCCCCCGCCGCCGGAAGGCTGCGGCGACCTGTCCGGGGCGGCGGACCGCATCATGCACGTCACCCTCGCCCACGGCCAGGAGGCCTTCCTCATGGGCTCGGACATGCCCCCGGGCATGGAAAAGAAGCCGGGCGGCATTTCGGTGGCAGTGAACTGCGACGACAACGCCCAGGCCGAGCGCGTCTTCAAGGCGCTGGCAGAGGGCGGCACGGTCCAGATGCCGATGGCCGAGACGTTCTGGGCCGAGCGCTTCGGCATGGCGATCGACCGCTTCGGCACGCCGTGGCTGATCAACGGCATCTACAAGCAACCCTGAGCAAGGAGCGCACCACATCATGGTCAAGCAGATCTTCGTCAACCTTCCCGTCGAATCCCTGCCGCGCGCGGTGGAATTCTTCACCGCGCTGGGCTTCTCGTTCAACCCGAAGTACACCGACGAGAACGCCACCTGCCTCATCCTGGGCGAGAACATCTTCGCGATGCTGCTGGTGAAGCCGTTCTTCGAGGGCTTCATGACGCGGCAGATATGCGACACCGCCAAGGCCGCCGAGGTCATCACCGCGCTGGCGGTGGACAGCCGCGCCGAGGTCGACACCCTCGTCGCGCGCGCCAGGCAGGCCGGCGGCGTGGTCTCCGGCGAGCCGAAGGACTACGGCTTCATGTACCAGCATGGCTTCGAAGACCCGGACGGCCACCTGTGGGAAGTCTTCCACGCCAGCGGCGAGCCGCCGGCGGCATGACGCGCGGGCGCGGCCGTGGTTGCGGCGCAGCTTGCTCCCGCACGCCGGCGATGGTCTGATCGCCGGTCATGGGCGCACGCGATGTCCACTCCACCCTCAACGCGGTCTGGCGCATGGAGGCGGCGAAGATCATCGCCGCCCTCGCGCGCCAGGTCCGCGATGTCGGCCTGGCCGAGGAATTGGCGCAGGATGCGCTGGTCGCCGCGCTGGAGCGCTGGCCCACGGACGGCATTCCCGACAATCCCGGCGCCTGGCTGATGACCACCGCCCGCAACCGCGCCATCGACCGGCTCCGCCACGCGCAGCTGCAGCGACGCAAGCGCGATGCGCTGGGTTACGAGATCGAACGCGAGCAGCAGGCCGTGCAGGCCGCGCAGCAGGTGGACCCGGACGACGACATCGGCGACGACCTGCTGCGGCTGATGTTCGTCGCCTGCCATCCGGCATTGGGGACGGATGCGCGCGTCGCCCTGACCCTGCGTATGCTCGGCGGGCTGGCGACCGACGAGATCGCGCGTGCCTTCCTGGTACCCGAGCCGACGGTGGCGCAACGCATCGTGCGCGCCAAGCGCACCCTGAGCGAGCGCCAGGTACCGTTCGAGGTGCCGCGTGGCGAGGAACGCGAAGCGCGGCTGGGTTCGGTGCTGGAAGTGTTGTACCTGATCTTCAACGAAGGCTATGCCGCCACCGCCGGCGACGACCTGATGCGGCCGCAGTTGTGCGACGAAGCGCTGCGGCTGTGCCGCGTGCTGGCCCGGCTGGCGCCGCGTGACCCGGAAGTTCACGGGCTGCTGGCACTGATGGCCTTGCAGGCTTCGCGGCAGCGAGCACGGGTGGACGCGGAAGGAGCGCCGGTGCTGCTCGCCGACCAGGACCGCGGGCGCTGGGACCGGCTGCTGATCCGGCATGGCTTGACCGCGCTGGCGCGCGCCGGCGCGCTCGGCGGCGAGGACGGCGCCTATGCGTTGCAGGCGGCGATCGCGGCGTGCCATGCGCGCGCGCGCCGCTTCACCGATACCGATTGGCCGCAGATCGCCGCGCTGTATGCCCGGTTGGCGCAGTGCATGCCCTCGCCGGTGGTGGAGTTGAACCGGGCGGTAGCGGTGTCGATGGCCGAGGGCGCCGAAGCGGCGTTGCCGCTGGTGGAAGCGCTCGCGGGGCATCCGGCGATGCGGCAGTACCACCTGCTGCCCACCGTGCGCGGCGACCTGCTGGAAAAGCTCGGTCGCCACGAAGAGGCCCGGGCGGCCTTCGCGCAGGCCGCGGCACTGGCGCGCAATGCGCGCGAGAAGGCGCTGCTGGAGGCACGGGCAGCCTCCCTGTAGGAGCGGCTTCAGCCGCGACCG
>JAEWJB010000116.1 GCA_023386795.1 Pseudomonadota bacterium | reverse complement strand
TGTCGGGACACGCCGTGAATCCATCCATGGAGGCTCGTAGGCGACATCCATGTCGCCTACGGTCCCGACACGGTGGCGTCCCCGCCGGCCCAAGGATCATCACGACCGGACAGTCGAATCACTCTTGCCGTCTCCTTGGCCGTCTCCTTGTATGAGCGGCTTCAGCCGCGACCGTGGATTTCCGTCGGCGTGAAGCCGAGGTGCACGCGGGCGCGCCTTCCCACACCCGCCATTAACCTCTTCACCACCAGCCTGCTTGGGCTCACCGCCCCTTCCGCTGGAGATGTTCATGGCCGCCCGCAAGCCGACCGCCAAGCCCGCCGCCCCCTCGAAGAAAAGCGCCACCCCCTTGCCCTCCGAAGGCGATGCGCGCGGCAATGCCGACGAACTGCACCAGCAGGCCGGCGGCGCCCACCCGCCGCTTACCACCAACCAGGGCGTGGTCGTCGCCGACAACCAGAACTCGCTGCGCGATACGCCACGCGGGCCGACGCTGCTGGAGGACTTCATCCTCCGCGAGAAGATCACCCACTTCGACCACGAGCGCATTCCCGAGCGCATCGTGCATGCGCGTGGCAGTGCGGCGCATGGCTATTTCGAACTGACCAAGTCCCTCTCGCGCTACACCACCGCCAAGCTGTTCACCGAGGTGGGCAAGAAGACGCCGGTATTCACCCGTTTCTCCACGGTGGCCGGCGGTGCCGGCTCGGTCGATACTCCGCGCGACGTGCGCGGCTTCGCGGTGAAGTTCTACACCAGCGAGGGTAACTTCGACCTGGTCGGCAACAACATCCCGGTGTTCTTCATCCAGGATGCGATCAAGTTCCCCGACCTGATCCACTCGGTGAAGATGGAACCGGACCGCGGCTTCCCGCAGTCGGCCAGCGCGCACGACACCTTCTGGGATTTCATTTCGCTCACACCCGAGTCCCTCCACATGATCATGTGGGCGATGAGCGACCGCGCCATCCCGCGCTCGCTGCGCATGATCGAGGGCTTCGGCATCCACAGCTTCCGGCTGCTCGATGCGCAGGGCAACAGCACGTTCGTGAAGTTCCATTGGCGACCCAAGCTAGGCCTGCAATCCACCGTGTGGGACGAGGCGGTGAAGCTGGCCGGCGCCGATCCGGATTTCCACCGGCGCGACCTGTTCGAGTCCATCCAGGCTGGCGCATTCCCGGAGTGGGAGTTCGGCGTGCAGCTGTTCACCGAGGAAGAGGCGGCGAAATTCCCGTTCGACCACCTCGATTCGACCAAGCTCATTCCCGAGGAACTGGTGCCGCTGCAGATCATCGGCCGCATGGTGCTGGACCGCTGGCCGGACAATTTCTTCGCCGAGACCGAGCAGGTGGCGTACTGCCCGGCCAACATCGTGCCCGGCATCGATTTCAGCAACGATCCGCTGCTGCAGGGGCGGCTGTTCTCCTATCTCGATACGCAGCTGATTCGCCTGGGCGGGCCGAACTTCCACCAGATCCCGGTCAATGCGCCGCAGTGCCCGTTCGCCAACCACCAGCGCGATGGCCATATGCAGATGCAACGCCCCAAGGGCCGCGTGGCCTACGAGCCGAGCTCGCTGCAGGAAGACAGCCCGCGCGAATCGGCGCGCGGCTTCCGCAGCCATGCCACGCCCGCCGACGATGGCGTCAAGGGGCGCATCCGCGCGGAGAGCTTCGCCGACCATTACAGCCAGGCGCGGTTGTTCTATCGCAGCCAGACCGCGCCGGAGCAGGCGCACATCGCCTCGGCCATCGTGTTCGAGCTGTCGAAGGTGGAGACGCCGCATGTGCGCGAACGCATCGTCGGCCATCTGCGCCATGTTGATCCCGACCTGGCCCAGCGCGTGGCCAATGGGCTGGGCATGCCCCAGCTGCCGCCCGCCCCGCCGGCGCAGGTCGAGCCGATCGACATGAAGCCCTCGCCCGCCTTGCAGATCATCGGCAAGATGAAGCCGACCTTGCAGGGCCGCACTGTCGGCCTGCTGGTGCACGACGGCTCCGACGCGGGACTGGTCAGGGCGCTGCGCAAGGCGGCCGAAGCGGACGGTGCGATGGTCAAGATCGTGGCCCCGAAGATCGGCGGTGCGAAGCTGGACGACGGCAAGCAACTGCCGGCTGACGGCCAACTGGCCGGCACGCCTTCCATCGTGTTCGACGCGGTGGCCGTGCTGCTCTCGCCGGAGGCGGGCAAGCAGCTGGCCAAGGATTCGGCGGCAGTGGACTTCGTCGCCAATGCCTGGGCACACCTGAAGGCCATCGCCTGGGACGAAGGCGCGCAGCCCCTGCTCAAAGCCGGCAACGTGGGCCGCGACGCGGGCATCGTGGAAGCCGAAGACGTCAAGGGCTTCATCGCCGCCGCACGCACCCGCCAATGGGACCGCGAGAAGAAGCTGCGCATGCTCGCCTGAGCGGCGCCGTTCAGGCCTCCGAGGGCAGCGCGGGCTGGATGCGCCCGCGCTGCGCCACCGGCAGCCCGCGGTACTCGCGCGGCGTCAGGCCGGTGGCGGCCTTGAACTGGCGGGTAAACGCACTTTGATCGCTGAAGCCACAGGCATGGCCGATGTCGGTGATGCTCAGCTTGCGCTCGTCCAGCAGCTGCATCGCGCGGTGCAGGCGCAGGCGCAGCAGCACCTGCTGCGGGGTCAGCTGGAACACGCGCCGGAACGAGCGCTGCAATTTGGACATCGAAAAACCGGTCAGTTCGACCAAGGTCTGCAGCCGCACCGGCTGGGTGTAATGCGCGTGCAGGTAGGCCAGCGCCAGGCGCAGCTTCTCGTATTGTTCGTCGCGCTGGGCATCGCGCCCCTCTTGCGGGCCAAGGTCGCGCGAGATGCCGATGATGCCGCGCACCTCCCCGTCCTCCCACAGCGGCCGCTTGCAGGTCAGGCACCACCCGGTCTCGCGGTTGGCGAACAGGTGCAGCTCCAGCACGTTGTCGATCACCGCGCCCGCCAGCACCTGCTCGTCCTGGTTGGCGTAGTTGGCGCCCAGGCCGATGGGGTACACCTCGGCCACGCGCTTGCCGATCAGCTCCTGCCGGGATTTCAGGCCCAGGCGCCGCAGCATCGTCTGGTTGACGTGGGTGTAACGGCCTTCGCGATCCTTGACGAAGAACAGCACGTCCGGCACGGCGTCGAACAGGGCTTCCAGGTCGGTGGCGTCGATCGCGGTCATGGCGCGGATGATAAGCGCCCAACGCCCCGGGGCGCCGCCTAGGGACGCGCGCGGAACACCACGCTCATCCGCGGGCCCACCGGCCGCGCGGTCTTGGGAATGCCGTGCTCGTGGGTGAGCTGGGACGCATGGCTCATCGCCAGCAGGCTGCCGGGCGCCAGGTCCAGGCCGCAGGCGCGGCCGCCGTCCTTGGCACGCAGGTTCATGCGCCGGGTGTGGCCGAGCGAGACCAGCGCGATCGGCTCGCCCGGCACCAGCGAATGCAGCTTGTCGTTGTGCATGGCCACGCTGTCACGGCCGTCGCGATAGAAGTTCAGGCCCACATGGGTATAGGCGCCGGGCACGGTGGCGCGCACGCGCGCGAGCATCTCGGCCAACGGCGAGTCCGGCGGCAGCGCCGCCAGTTCGAAATGCGCCAGCAGCCGGGGCACGTCGACGATGCGCTCGTACATCGGCCGCTGCAACGTCTTCCACTCGATGCCGTCGCGCAGCGCGGTGAACCAGCGCTCGGCCTGCGCCTGGCCGACCAGTTGCGGCCAGTAGCGCACGCCGCCCTGCGCATCGGCCACCACCGTGCGGTAGGGCGCGCTGTCGAACAGGTCGGCACCGGTCGCGAGGGCGGCCATCAATGGAAATCCCGCGAGGCCACCGGCAACTCGCCGAGCAGGTGGCTCAGGTCGTGCAGGTCACCGGCGATTACATGGGTGACGCCATCCACCTGCTCCCAGCGTCCGCGCACCGCCAGCAGGCGTGATTCCAGCAGCGCGCGCCGCCGCCGCTGCGCCAGGTGCGACCACACCACGACATTGATCATGCCGTGTTCGTCCTCCAGCGTGACGAAGATGGTGCCCTTGGCGGTCGCCGGCCGCTGCCGCTGGGTCACCAGGCCGGCCACGTGCACGCCGCTGCCATGGCGGCGGCCATGCAGCTCCTGCAGGCCGAGGATGCGGCGCTGGCGCATCTGCGCGCGCAGCAGCGCCATCGGGTGCGGCCCCAGGCTCAGGCCGGTGGCGCGATAGTCGGCCAGGATGTCCTCGCCTTGCCGCGGCGCCAGCAACGCGACCTCGCTCTCCTGCGGGCTGCCGGGCAGCAAGGGTCGGCGCCCCTCGATGCCGGCTACCGCCCAGCGCGCATGGTGGCGATGGCCACTGAGCGAGGCCAGCGCACCGGCTTCGGCCAAGGCCTCGCGCGCCTTGCCATCCAGCCCGGCGCGCCGACACAGGTCGGCGATGTCGGCGAACGGCCGTTGCGCACGCGCGTGGACAATCGCCGTTCCCATCTTTTCAGATAGACCGCGCACCTGGCGCAGCCCCAGGCGGATCGCCGGTTGCGTGCCCGGCGCCTGTTCACCCTGCCAAGGGACGCCCCCTTCCAGCGTCTGGTCCCAGTCGCTGTGCGAAACGTCCACCGGCAACACGTCCACGGCCTCGCGCGCCGAGCGGCTGCGGCGCGCGTCCTGCACGATCTGGCTCGGCGAATAGAACCCCATCGGCTGCGCGTTGAGCAGGCCGCAGGCGAAGGCAGCCGGCTCGTGCCGCTTCAGCCAGCAGCTGAGGTAGACCAGCTTGGCGAACGAAGCCGCATGGCTCTGCGGGAACCCGTAGGAGCCGAAGCCCTTGATCTGCTCGAAGATCTGGTCGATGAAGTGGCCGGGATAGCCTTTCTTCTCCATCAGTTCGCGAATGCGCACGCGATGCGGCTCCATGTCCCCACCACGGCGCCAGGCCGCCATCGAGCGGCGCAGGCCATCGGCTTCGTCGGGCGAATAGCCGGCATGGATCACCAGCTCCATCACCTGCTCCTGGAACAGCGGCACGCCCAGCGTCGGCCCGAGGATTTCCTGCACGCCCGGGGAGGGATAGCTGATCATCTCCTTGCCCTGCCGCCGCCGCAGGTACGGGTGCACCATGTCGCCCTGGATCGGCCCGGGCCGCACGATCGCCACTTCGATCACCAGGTCGTAGAACCTGCGCGGCTGCAGCCGCGGCAGCATCGCCATCTGCGCGCGCGATTCGATCTGGAACACGCCGACGGTGTCGGCCACGCAGATCATGTCGTAGGTGGCCTCGTCCTCGGCCGGAATCGTGGCCAGCTCGAAGTCGCGGCCGCGATGCTGGCGCACCAGGTCCAGCGTTTTGCGCAGGCAGGTGAGCATGCCCAGCGCCAAACAATCCACCTTCAGCAGGCCCAGCGTTTCCAGGTCGTCCTTGTCCCACTGGATGATGGTGCGCTCGGCCATCGCCGCGTTCTCCACCGGCACCACGGTGGACAGCGGCGCATCGGAGATGACGAAGCCACCGACATGCTGGGACAGGTGGCGCGGATGGTCGCGCAGCATCTCGGTAACCGCCAGCACGCGGGCGATCAGCGGATTGTCGAGGTCGAAACCGGCTTCCTCCAGGCGCTGCTGCATCGGCGTATCGCCATTGCCCCAGCCGTAGCAATCGGCCAGCAGCGCGATCTGGTCCGGCGGCAGCCCGAACGCCTTGGCCACATCGCGCACCGCGCTCTTGCCGCGGTAGCTGATCACCGTGGCGGCCAGCGCCGCGCGCTCGCGGCCGTACTTGTTGTAGACGTACTGCAGCACTTCCTCGCGGCGTTCGTGCTCGAAATCCACGTCGATGTCCGGCGGCTCGTCGCGCGCCTTGGACAAGAAGCGCGAGATCAGCAGGCGGTTCTCGGCCGGGTTCACGGCGGTGATGCCCAGCGCGTAGCACACCGCCGAATTGGCCGAGGAACCGCGCCCCTGGCAAAGGATGTCGCGCGATTTGGCGAAGCGCACGATGTCGTGCACGGTGAGGAAGAACGCCTCGTACTCCAGCTCGGCGATCAGCGCCAGCTCCATCTCGATGTCGGCCACCACCTTGTCCGGCACGCCCTGGGGCCAGCGCGTGCGCATGCCGGCCTCCGTGAGTTCGCGCAGGTAGCTGGCCGGCGTATGCCCGGCCGGCACCAGCTCGGCTGGATAGCGGTATTCCAGGTCGCGCTTGAGGTCGAAGCCGGTGCAGCGCCGCGCCAGTTCGACAGCGGCCTGCAACAGCACCGGCGGATGGATGTTGCCCAGCGCGCGGCGGCTGCGCAGGTGGCGCTCGCCGTTGCGGAACAGGTGCGCGCCGCATTCGGCCAACGGCAGGGTGTGGCGGATCGCGGTGAGGGTGTCCTGCACGATGCGGTCGCGGCGCCGCGCCATGTGCACGTCGCCACAGGCCACGGCCACCAGCTCCAGCTGCCGCCCCAGCGCCAGCAGTTGGGCCAGGCGCGCGGCATCGTCGCGTTCGCGGTGCAGTTGCACGCCCAGGTACAGGCGCGCCCCGAACACTTCACGCAGCCATTGCCCGTGCGCGACCTCCGGTTCGGCTGCCGGCAGCCACAGCGCGAACAGGCCAAGGTCCGCAGCGCGCAGCACCGAGGCCATCTCGGCACGCAACAGGCGATAGCGTCCCTTGGTGGCGGCCCGCCGCGCACGGGTGATCAACTCGCACAACTGCGCGTAACCGCGGGCGTTCTCCACCAGCAGCACCACGCGCGGCCCGTCTTCCAGCGCGATCTCGCTGCCGACCACCAGCGGCAATCCGGTCGCACGTGCCGCCTCCCAGCCACGCACGATGCCGGCCAGCGAGCATTCGTCGGTGATCGCCAGTGCTTCGTAGCCGCATTCGCGCGCGCGGGCGAACAGCGCCTCGGCCGAAGAGGCGCCGCGCAGGAACGAGAAATCCGACAGGCAGTGCAGCTCGGCATAGGCCGGCAGGCCGGCTTCGCGCTCATGGTCGATTTCATCATTGGCGGCCGTGCGCAAGCGCGCATCGACGGTCCATGCACGCGGCGGACGACCTCCGGGGGTGTCGCGATCCACGCCGTCGTGGCTGTCGTCCCAGCTCATGCGAACCACCCGTGCAGCATCCAGCCCTCGCGCGCACCCGGCGCGACGTAGGCCCAGCCGCGTTGCCCGCGCGCGGTTTCCACCACGTAGTAATCGCGACGCGCGTCCTGGCCGTCCCACCAGCCGCTCTCCAGGCGTTCGGGCCCGGAAAGCACGCGCAGGCGTCCATCACGCAGCGGAACCGGCTGCGGCAACAGCCAGGCTGGACGCGGCGGGCGCGCGGGTGCCTGCGCGTGTGGCGCATCGTCCTCGCCGAATACCCGGCGCCAGGCGCGTTCGGGGCGCGGATCATCGGCGGGCGCCAACCGGTAGACCGATTCATCGCCCAGCCGCGCGCGCAGGCGTTCGCGCAGCTGCGGCCAGTCCAGCGCCTGCTGCGGGCGCGGGTCGAAGAGGTCGCGCGCGGCCGGCACGAATGGCGGCAGTTCGCGCGCGAGCAGGCGCAGCGCCACCACCGGCTTTTCCAGCGCCACCCGTTCCAGGCGGTTGCGCGAAAGTTCGAACAGCATGCCCGGCTCGCGTTCGGCGGCCAGCAGCCCGACCTCCACGTCGGTATGTCCCTCCTCGTGCTCCAGCCGCAACACGAAGCGCTGCACGCCGCCATCGCGGATCGACAGATACGTGCACAGGTCGCCGAGCAGGCGGCGCAGCGGGAACAACAGCGCGGTATGCGTCTCGACCTCGTAGCCCATCTCGATGCGCGAATCGAAATGGTCCGGCGGCGCGTAGCACTGCAGCGGATCGTCGGCTTCGCCGTAAAGGCGGTCCAGGTGGTCGAGCAGGTCCAGGCCGAAACGCCGGCGCAGGCTGTCGCGCGGCAACGCGCGCAGTTGCCCGAGATGTTCCAGGCCCATGCGCTGCAAGCGCTCGCCAGCCTCGCCGGGCAGCGCGGCGCGGCGCACCGGCACCCCGTCGAGCATCGTGCGCAGCGCCTCGGGCCGGCGCACCGCCAGGCCATCGCGCAGGCCGGC